>CAYWBX010000074.1:0-9244 GCA_964456015.1 uncultured Hyphomicrobiaceae bacterium
AAGATTTTTCCGTCGCCGATCTGCCCCGTGTTGGCGGCTTTGACGATCGCGTCGACCGTCTTGTCGACGTCGGCTGAAGGCACGACCACCTCGATCTTGACCTTGGGTAGGAAGCTCACGGCATACTCGGCGCCGCGATAGATTTCGGTGTGGCCCTTCTGACGGCCATAGCCCTTGACCTCGGTGACGGTCATTCCTTGCAGACCAAGGTCCGTCAGCGCGGTGCGCACCTCTTCAAGCTTGAATGGCTTGATGATTGCTGTGATCAACTTCATGTCGACCCCCTTGCCGCCCTTGGCGCCACCCCCGGATGAAGGCGGGACGCCGGATCGTTAAGGGAGAGTCAAAATGCGTGCCAATCTGCCGTCATCACATTAGTCTATTGAATAATAACAATATTTTCCGGAGTGCGAATAATCTCATCAGGCTTGCTGCCCAAAAAACAGGCAGTTTCAAGAAAAATGCAGCAGACAGATCGGGGCCCGCGCGTTTCAATCGACGATGAAGAGATGCGCGCCTGCCGGGCCCGTGCGCGATCGGTGAGGTTCGGCGCCGTCAGCCACCTGGTAACTCTCTCCCGGCCTCAGCACGAAGCGCCGACCATCGGCGAGTTCCGTCTCAAGCAGGCCGTCCAGGACAAGCAAGATGTGCCCCTTCTCGCACCAGTGATCGGCGAGGTAGTGCGGCGAGTACTCGACCATGCGGACGCGGATGCTGCCGAACTGCCGCGTCCGCCAGACCGCGATCCCAGTCTCACCCTTGTGCTCGGTCGGCTCCACCTTGGACCAGTCCGTGGTGCCGAAGGGAATGTCATGCATCTTCATCGGCGCGTCCCCTCGCCCTCTCGTCCGGCTCCCGCGCGGCGCGCGCATCGTCGCCGTCCTCATCGGCATCGCTGTTGCCGCCGGGAATGACATAGGCGCCTCGCAGCCAACGCGAGAGGTCGACATCGGCGCATCGCCGCGAGCAGAACGGGCGGTAATGGACGTCGCGAGGCGCGCCGCAAATCGGACAACGACCCGCCGGCGGTGCCGGGTCTGGACGGGATGAGCCCATGGCACTCCGCTCCGTAACCGGGCTAATCGGGCTCGGCCTCGCCGGCCTTGAGCCAGTTGAAATGGACGGGAAACCCCTCGCCGACCAGCATGTTCACAACTTCCGTCAGAGGCAAGCCGACGACGTTCGTGTAGGAGCCGACAAGTTTCTGCACAAAGCAACCCGCCAAGCCCTGGATGGCGTACCCACCCGCCTTGCCCCGCCACTCGCGGGACGCGAGATAGGCCTCGATCTCATCCCTCGACAGGCGCTTGAAGCGGACCCGCGTGTCCACGATTTTCATGCGCACGCGATCGTCCGGCGTGATGAGACAGAGGCCGGTGTAGACATGGTGCGAACGGCCCGAGAGACGCAGCAGCGTGCTGTGGGCCTGCTCCACGCTTTCAGGTTTTCCAAAGATGTTGCGGCCGTAGGCCACCGCGGTGTCGGCGGCGAGCACATAGGCCTCAGCCAACTCCTTGTCGTCGGCGATGAGGTCGCGCGCCGCCTCGGCCTTGGCGCGCGCGAGGCGCGAGACGAGGCTCCTCGGCATCTCGGCACGGCGCGGCGTCTCGTCGATCGAGGACGGGCGCAGTGCATCAGGCGTCACGCCGACCTGCGACAGGAGCAGCAGGCGGCGCGGGCTGGCGCTCGCAAGCACAAGACGCGGGCGCAAGTCCTGGCGGCGGCCAGCCGGCTTCGATTTCGCGCGCAGGCACCGCAACGTGTCGCGCGCCGGACCGCCGGATCGCGTCAAAACGCCGAGCAAAGCCCCTTTCGATAACGTCATTCACGTGCTCTCGCGCTCTAGCTCTGCGACGGGGCGTGCCGCCCCGCAGCGACGGATCGGCGCGACAATGCCCGCGGCGCAGCGCGCAGACAAGGCCCCTCGACGCCGCCACCCGGACGGATCACAGCATCCCGAGGGGCAGCTTGCGCTTCGGCGGAGGAAAGGCGGCATCGAGAACAGCCAGATCCGATGAATCGAGCGACAGGCTCGCGGCCGCCGCGTTCTCACTCACGTGCTCGAGGCGCGCCGCCTTCGGGATCGAGACGACGTTGGGGTGCCGCATGGTCCAGGCGATGGCGACGGCAGCGGGCGTCACGCCGTGCTTCTTCGCAACGGAGGCGAGCGCGGGATTACGCAGAATCGCGCCTTGGCCCAATGGCGAATAAGCCATGACCATCTCCTTGTGGGCGGCGCAATCGGCGATGAGATCGAAGTCGATGCCGCGCGAGCCCAGGTGATAGAGCACCTGATTCGACACGCAATTGGCACCGTTTGCCACGCGGCGCAGCTCCGCCATGTCGTCGACGTCGAAGTTCGATACCCCCCAGTGTCGGATCTTGCCATCAGCCTTCAGCCTCTCGAACGCGGCAACCGTCTCGCTAAGCGGATGGGAGCCGCGCCAGTGCAGCAGATAAAGGTCGATGCGGTCGGTGCCAAGCCGCTTGAGGCTGCGCTCGCAGGCGGCGACGGCGCCCGTCCGCGAGGCGTTGTGCGGATAGACCTTGGAGACAATGAAAACCTTGTCGCGAATTCCGGCCGTCGCGGCGGCGACCACCTCTTCGGCACCGCCGTCGCCATACATCTCTGCCGTGTCGATCAGCGTAACGCCGAGATCGATCGCCGCACGAACCGCCTTGGCTTCGGCGGCCCGATCGGTGCCGCGCTCGCCCATGTGCCAGGTGCCGAGCCCGAGCTGGGGGATCCTCTCGCCGTCACGCAAACTGACTGTTCGCATCTTCCCGCTCCTTCTTGAGCCCTGCCGCATCTCTCAGGCGCAAAGCGCTCTCGGCCCGTCCCACCAGCCCTGCGCGGCCGCTCGGTCGACATCGCGCGAAACGGGCAAATGTGACTCTCCACTCCCACTGGTTGAAAATTCCGCGCATTATGGCTCTTTTAGGTCACAAGGCGCGAAGAACCGCGAACGTGGCCCCCGGCGATGACGCGCTGGCGCATGGACGCGAGACATCGAATCAGTCGTTAGGTCGGATTGCAAGGGTTAACGAAGTCTAACCTCCCCCGTGTGCGTTCAGCCGAGCCCTTTGGCCGGCATAGAAAAAGACGAACAACAGGGACATCGTCATGATGAAACTCACCACGGCGCTAGCGACGGCGGCCGTCGCGCTCATCGCCGGGCTGGCACCGGCTGCTGCAGACGGAATGGCCAAGGGCAAGGGCTCAGCGCCGGCGTACGCCGCACCCGAGTGCGCCGCATCGAAATTCGCCGGCTTCTATGCCGGTGTGCATGGCGGTCTCGGCACGATGACCTCGTCGTTCACAATTGAAAACGTGATCTCGATCGACAGGTCGGAAGACGGGCACGCCTTCGGCGGCCAGATCGGCTATAATTGGATAAAATGTAATGCCCTGTTTGGCGTTGAGGCCGACATCTCGATGGCCGACTTCGACAGCAACCGGGCAATCCTTGGCGGGCTCCTTGGACCGTTCGCGCCAACGCTCAAGCGGTCGACGGATTGGATCGGGAGCCTGCGTACCAAGAGCGGCATCGCCATCGGCGACATGATGATCTACGTGACCGGCGGCCTTGCGTTCGCTAGCATCGAGACGAGTCTTGACGTTCCGACGTTGGGCTTCAACATCACGAAGATTGATTCCTCGCGGGTCGGCTGGGTGGCCGGTGTCGGCACCGAGTATGCGCTGACCGACCGGGTGCGCATCACCGGCGACATCCTCTATTACGATTTCGGGACCGAAAGCGCCGGGCTCAATCCTGCCATTCCGATCCCGCTCAATGTGTCATTCGACGACCATAATTCGCTCTGGGTGTCGCGCATTGGTCTGAACTTCAAGCTTGGCGATGGCGGCTATAATCACGCGCCGCTGAAGTAGCGCCCCGAACAACAACAACACGATCTCTTGCAAAGAACTCGACGGGCTGCCCCTCAACGGGCGGCCCTTCTTGTGCGTGCAGAGCCTCCTCCGCGGAATGGCGTGGTCTCCGGCGCCGCCCGTGCGGGAAGCGGCAGGCGAGCCCTGCGGCGCTCGCGCGACGCGCCGGCGCGCGACGAACTGGCCATGAGCGCGAATTGCGGTCTATCCTTCCTCGGGTCCCGGCTGAACGCGCCCCGGCCCCGGAGGACATGATCATGCGCCCCAAGCGAGCCGTCACCATCGCGCTGCTCGATGAGATCCAGGATGCCTTCAACCGGCACGACGTGCCCGGTATCGTCTCGCATTTCGCCGACGACTGTTTGTGGCTGATGGCGCGCGGGCCGTCATCGCCCGACGGGCGCACGTGCCGGGGTAAGGCTGAGATCGCCCAGGTTCTCGAGGCGCGCTACAAGCAGATCCCTGACATGCGCTGGGAAGAGATGCGACACTGGATCTTCGACGGGACGAAGGCGCTCTCGGAATGGGTGGTGCGCGGCACGCCCGTCGGCGGCACGCCGTTCGAGTATCTCGGATGCGACCTCTGGGAGTTCTGCGACGGCTACGTCACCAAGAAGGACACCTACTGGAAGTACGTAGGCTAGGAACGCCATGGCGATCGACAAGCGGGTGGCGAGCGCGGCCGAGGCGCTGCGCGACGTTAAGGACGGGGCGACGGTGTTCATTTCGGGCTTCGGCGGCGCCGGCTTCCCGAACCATCTGATCCGCGGTCTTAGGGAGCAAGGCGCAAAGCGGCTCACGCTCGTCGTCAACTCGGCAACGCACCGCTACTCGCTGACGCACGAACTCATCGAAAACGGCCAGGTGGCCCATGTCATCTGCACCGCGGCGCGCGGCCATGCGCCCGGTCTTTCGCCCTTCGAGAAACTTTGGAAGGACGGCAGGATCGAACTCACCTGCCTGCCGCAGGGGACGTTCGCGGAGGCGATCCGGGCGGCTGGCGCCGGCATCCCTGCCTTCTACACGCCCGTTGGCGTCGGAACGGAGCTCACGCGCGGCAAGGAGGTGCGCCGCTTCAAGGGCCGCGACTACGTGCTCGAACCGGCAATCGAAGGTGATGTGGCGCTGATTCGGGCCGACACGGCCGACCGTTACGGCAACCTGACCTTCCGCTACGCCCAGGCGAACTTCGGACCGGCGATGGCGACGGCGGCGAAGCTCACCATTGCCGAGGTACGGATCGTCGAGCCCGCAGCCATCCCGCACACGCGGGCACAACTGCCCGGTGTCTATGTCGACCGCATCGTGACGGCGCCGGGGGGCACCCCATGACAGCGAAACCTCTCAACCGCCTGCAAATGGCGTGGCGCGCCGCCCAGGACGTGCAGGAAGGCCAGCTCGTCAACCTCGGGCTCGGGATGCCGATCGCGGTCGCCGACTACATCCCATCGGACCGCGACGTCTTCCTGCAGTCAGAGAACGGCATCATCGGCGTCGGCCCGCTGGCGCCCCCCGACCGGATCGACACCGATCTGGTCGACGCCGGGTCGCGCCGCGTGACGCTGCGCGACGGCGCGACGATCGTCGATTCCGTTGCGTCTTTCGCCATGATCCGCGGCGGCCACATCGACATCACGGTGCTCGGCGCCTTCGAGGTGGCGGCGAACGGCGATCTCGCCAACTGGGACATGCGGGTTCCCGACAAAGGGCCGCTCGTCGGCGGCGCCATGGACCTTGCGGCGGCGGCACGCGCCGTCTGGGTCATCATGGAGCACACGACAAAGAAAGGTGCGCCGCGGCTTGTCGAGCGCTGCGCGCTGCCGCTCACGGCGCAACGGTGCGTGAAGCGCGTCTACACCGATCTCGCCGTCGTCGACGTCACCGAAGGAGGATTTCTGGTGCGCGAGCTCCTGCCCGGGCTCACGCGCGAAGAAATCGCGGCCCGCAGCGGCGCGCCGCTCGCCTTCGCAACCGATCTCAAGCCGCTTAGCGTGCCCGACATCGCGCTGCCGAACTCTTGAACCGCAGACAGGCCGCGCTCCATCCATCCTTCGCTCATCGACAGGAGCTCCCCTTGACCCATGGAATGGTGTCCGCCGCTCAGCCCGAGGCCGTCGAGGCCGGCGTCGAAGTGCTCAAGACCGGCGGAACCGCCGTCGATGCGGCTGTCGCGGCGGCGCTCGTTCAGACCGCAGTCGACCCGCAGATGTGCGGCATCGCCGGCTTCGGCTCACTGCAGGTCTACGATCCCAGGAACGGGCGCCATGTCTGCCACGACTTTCACGGTCGCGCGCCGCTCGCCGTGCGCCCCGACATGTGGGAGCACCTGCTGATCGGCGAAGCGGAGGACGGCTTCGGCTTCCTGCTCGAGGGCCGCGTCAACGAAATCGGCTATGGCGCGATCACGACGCCGATGACGCTCAAGGGGCTCGACGAAGCTTTGCGACGCTATGGCACACGACGGCTCAAGGAGCTCCTGGCGCCGGCCATCCACTATGCCGAGAACGGCTTCATGGTGCGCCCGCACGTCGCCGCCTACTGGAACCAGGTGCCGACCGAGGGTCGGGCGCCGCACTCGGAGTTCCTGACCAAGCTGCCGGCCACCCGTAAGATCTACACGAAGGCGAACGGAAAGCTCCACACGGTGGGAGACATCCTGCGCAATCCCGACATGGGCCGCACGCTCCGGCGCATCGCCGAGGCTGGCGTCGAGGACTTCTACGAGGGAGAGATCGCGCGCCTGATCGTCGCGGACATGGCGGCGAACGGCGGCCTCCTCACGGCGGCCGACCTCAAGGGCGCCGCACCGGAGACGACCGAGCCGCTGTGGGGCACGTATCGCGGCCTCAAGCTCGCAACGAACCGGCCGCCCGGCGGCGGCGTCATGCTGATCGAGATGCTTAACATCCTCGAAAATTTCGATCTCAGAGCGATGGGTCATAATTCACCCGATTACATCGCCACCGTCGCGGAGGCGATGAAGATCGCCACCGTCGACAAGGACGCCAAGGTCGGCGATCCGCGCTTCGTCGACGTGCCGCTCGCCGAGCTCACCTCGAAGGACTACGCGCGCGGGCTCGCCGAGCGAATCCGGCGGGGCGAGAAGACGCACGTGCCGCGCCTCAAGGGCGGCCAGAAGGAGAGCGCGGATACGACGCATGTCTGCGCGGTCGACGAGAACGGCGTGTGTGCGACGATGACGCACACGCTCGGCACGCCTTCGGGCGTCGTCACGGAGGGCCTCGGCTTCATGTACAACGGCGCCATGGCGGTGTTCGATCCGAGGCCGGGCCGGGCCGGCTCGCTCGCACCCGGCAAGTCCCGCTTCTCCTCGATGGCGCCGACAATCCTGTTCAAGGACGGCAAGCCGCATCTCGTCGTCGGCGCGCCCGGCGGCACCTACATTGCCATGGGGATCCTCCAGGTGATCCTCAACGTGGTCGAGTTCGGCATGACCGCGCTCGAGGCGGTGCACGCGCCGCGCTTCAACGCCACCTCGGACACGCTCGACATCACCAACCGCATCCTGCGGTCGACGGAGGCCGATCTCGTGCGGCGCGGCTATCCTGTCCGGCGCTGGCCGCTTACCTTCCATTTCGCCGGCGTGCACGCGATCCGGATCGTCGACGGCAAGCTCGACGGCGGCGCCGATCCCGGCCGGGACGGTATGGCGCTCGCCGTCTGACCCTGTTGCCCCATGGGGTGAGAGAAGAGGGAACTGACGGTCGCGCGCTCAGGACCAACCACATCTCGACGATGTGCCGATTAAGCGAGGAGCGAGCCGACATGGCGAAGCGTGTTCTCATCGCCGGCTTCAAGCACGAGACCAACACCTTCTCAGTGCTCAAGACCGACCTTGCCGCCTATGCGCAGCGGGCGCTGCATCGCGGCGACGAGCTCCGCAAGGTCTATCCGGGCACGAACACCGAGATCGCCGGCTTTCTCGACGCGTGCACGCGCTACGGTTGGGAGGCCGTGCTCTCCGTCGTTGCCGACGCGACACCGTCGGGCAAGCTCACCCGTGAGTGCTACGAAACCATCGCCGGCGAGATTGTCGCTGACGCTGCGAGGGCCAAGCCGATCGACGCCGTGCTGCTCAATCTGCACGGAGCGATGGTGGCCGAGCATCTCTTCGATGGCGAGGGCGAGCTTCTTGCGCGCCTGCGCGCCAACCTCGGTCTAAGAGTGGTGATCGCGGCGACGCTCGACCTCCACGCCAATGTGACCGACCAGATGGCGCGCGAGGCCGACATCCTTTTGAGCTACCGCACCTATCCGCACATCGACATGCACGCGATCGCCACGGAGGCTGCCGATCTCGTCGCGCGGACGCTCAAAGGAGAGGTGAAGCCACGCACCTACGTTGCACGCACGCGCGCGATGACCGGTCTCGACGAGGGGCGGACGACGCAGCCTGGCGCCATGACGCGCGGCCTCGAAATGCTTGTTCCGCTCCGGGCGGAGCCCGGCGTTCTCGCCGCCTCGCTCAATGCCGGGTTCTACAAGGCGGACATTCCCGAGGTCGGGCCGACGGCGGTGGTCGTCGGCGACGGCGATGATCCGAAGTACCAGGCGATGGCGGACCGGCTCGCCGCTTACATCTGGGAGACGCGGCACGAGCGCAGCGTGGCGTTCGCAACGGCGGCGGAAGCGGTTGCTCGCGCCAAAGCCGTCGGGCGCGCCGGGGCGCCGGTTGTGATCGCTGACTATGCCGACAACCCCGGAGGCGGCGGCTACTCGGACTCCGTCGGGCTGCTCAAGGCGATGATTGAAGCAGGTCTCGACGACGCCGCCATGGCGACCATCGTCGATCCGGCCGCGGTCGAGACGTGTCGCAAGGCGGGTGTCGGCGCAAGTCTGTCGCTCTCCGTCGGCGGGTGGACCGACAGGCTGTTCGGCCCGCCGCTGCCCGTGACTGGAACCGTGACACACACCGGCGATGGCCGGTTTGCGATCACCGGCCCGATGATGACCGGCATGAAGATCGACCTCGGCCCGACGGCAACCCTCAAAGTTGGGGGCGTCGAGATCGTGCTTGCGACACGGCGCTTCCAGAACTACGACCTCGGCTTCTTCCGGATCGCCGGCATCGAGCCGAAGGAGCGGGCCGTGCTGGCGGTCAAGTCGATGCAGCACTTCCGCGGCGCCTACGCACCCATCGCCAGCGAGATCATCGTCGTCGACGAGGGCGACGGCGTCACGTCGCACGACATCCGCCGCTTGCCCTTCAAGAACGTGCGGCGCCCCGTCTATCCCCTGGACCTCGATTGAGACGGGCGATGAGCGGCGTTGGCGGCGTCACGGCTTGGCCTTACCGTCAATCGAGGCTAAGTTGCGGACGGACGGCCTGCC
>CAYWBX010000075.1:0-9219 GCA_964456015.1 uncultured Hyphomicrobiaceae bacterium
GACCCAGAAGCTCGGCCAGAACGCCAGGCCGAGCGCGACGGCAAGGATGATGAGGAGGGCGGCCATGGTCGGCTTCGATAGAACGAATGGAACGAAGGGGACTTGGAGCCTCTCGCACCGCGTGGAGTTCTGCGGTGCGCGTCGGAGCCAAGGTTCCGACCTGGATCTGGTCATGAAGGACGGGCGGTGCAAGGCGGCAACTGGCCGCCGGTTGCCTCTTCAGGATGCTGCGACCGCCGTCGGGCTCATCGCCCCTTGAACTGTGGTTTCCGTTTTTCCGCCCAGGCCTTGAGGCCTTCCTTGTGGTCCTCGGACCGGGCGCAGGTGCGCCGGGCCTCCTCGAGGGCGCCGACGTTCAAGTCGCCGGCGGCGATCTCGTTGAGCGCGCGTTTCGTCGCGGCAAGCGCCATCGGTGCGTTGGCGGCGATGGTTGCCGCCAGCTCCTCGGCGCGCGCCATGAGCCGGCCGGGCGCGACGATCTCGTCGAGATAGCCGATGCGCAGGAGTTCGTCCGACGCGATCGGCTCGGCGGTGAGGAACATCCGCTTCGCCGGCCCGAGCCCCAGACGATTGACGTAACGGCGCAAGCCGCTCGGGTAGTAGACGATGCCGAGGCGTGCCGCCGGCATGAACATGCGCGTTTCGGGAACCCCGATGCGGAAATCGCAGGCGAGCGCCACGTCGGTCGAGCCGCCATAGACGCCGCCGTTGAGAGCGGCGATGGTCGGCACCCGGAGTGCTTCGAGCCGGTCGACCATCTTGGCGAAGGCATCCGGATCATCATCGGTCTTGGGCGCCGCCTTGCGTTCGGCAAGCGCACCGATGTGATAGCCCGAAGAAAAGCTCTTGCCGGTCCCGGTGATGATGAGCGTCCGGATCGAGGGATCGGCATCGATGCGGGCGAAGATTTCGCAAAGCGCGCCGAGATCGGCCGGCTCGATGCGGTTGTGCTCCCGCGGGCGGTTGAAACGCACGAGCGCCCGCCCCTCGGAGATCGTGAGAATGGGCGGCGTGGAGGGCTCGGATTTGGCGGTGGCCATGTGTTGGGGGGCTCCGGCGTCAGAGGTCGAGGCCCAGAGTATAGAACCGGTTTGCCGTGCCGGCGAAGAGCTCGCGCTTCTCGGCGGGGCTCGCCGCCCGGGCGATGCGTTTGCAGGCGTTCCAGAAGATGCCGTAGCTGTAGGAGCCCTTGTCGACGGGGAAATTGCTTTCGAACATGCACCGGCTCGCCCCGAACGCCTCGATGCAGGTCTCGAAGTAGGGCTTCCAGGCGCTGGCGAGGGTCTCGGAAGAGGGCGGCTCGGGTGCGTCCTCGAAGTGATAACCGTTGATGCGCATCCCAAGTCCGCCGATCTTCACGAAGACGTTCGGTGCCGTGGCGAGGTCACGGATCGCGCGCGCCCAGTGGGGGAATATTTCGTCGCGCTTGCCCTCATAGGCGCCAATGGCGAGTGGTCCGCCACAGTGGTCGAGAACGATCCTCGTGCCGGGCACAGCGTGCGCCATCGCCGTAAGTTCGTCGATCTGGGGGTGATAAAGCCAGGCGTCGAACGTGAGCCCCATGTCGCCGAGCGTCTTGATCCCGGCCCGGAACGTCGGATCGGCGAGCACGCCTTTGGGCGGCTGGTAGGCCGGATTCATCACGAGCGGATCGGGGTCCCACGCCGTGATGTGCCGGATGCCGCGGAAGCGCCCGCCGCCGGCGGCAACGTGCGCCTCGAGCACCGGCCTGACGCGGTCTCCCAGCAGCATGTCGGCATGGCCAACGATGCCGGCGCACACTTGCGTCGCGCCGTAGCCGCCGCTCGCGCTCATCGCCGCGATGCCATTGACGAACTCCGTCTCGCCGACCGGCCGCAGCTCGGGCGGGCCGCCGGCCCGGTGCATGGCGCGGCACTGCACGAAGACCGTCGCAACAAGGTTATGGCCGCTGCGCGTATCCGCGAGCAGGTCATCAAGGAGATAACGCCAGCCCGGCCGGTCCCAAAGATGATGGTGCGGATCGACGATCTTGAGGTCCGACTCAAGCGCCGCCTCGGTTCGCCTGGCGAGCCAGTCGGGACGGTTCGGGATGTAGTGAATTTGCGCGCTGGTCTGGGTCATGCCGTGGCTCCAAGAGGTGTGCGAAAGCGGCGAGCGTGTGTCCGCAGGCAAGAGTTCATTGTTGCGATCGGCCCCGGACAGGAAGCGGCCTCAGCGCAGAGGGAAACCGGAGTTCGCCTTGCCCCGCCGACGCGGCTGATGCGCATCAAGGGTTCTGCGCGGCCTTCTTCTTCCGCTCGTCGGCAAACACGTCCTTGGCGACGAAGATCGCCTCCCGGATGAGCGGCACGCCAATATAGCCCGACATGTGCAGCAACACCTCGACGAGCTCGTCCTCGGTCCAGCCCTGCCGTAGTGCGAACCGCAGGTGGATATCGAGCTCGGCGTGCCGGCCCATGGTGGCGTCGGTGATGACGCAAACGAGGGTGCGGGTCTTGAGGTCGAGCCCCGGTCGTGACCAGAGCGCGCCGAACACCGTCTCGGTGGCGAGGTCGATGAATTTCTGCGTGTGCGGGTCTGCTGCATACTCTTGCATGTTTTTCTCATAGTCGGCGTCGCTGCGCAGTTTGCGCCGCATCGCCTCGCCTTTGAGATAGAGTTCGCTCTTCGCCATGACGCCACTCCCTCGGGATCTCGCATTTCCGTTGATCGGACCGCCGTGTGTCTGCCGGGCCGCTCCGATTCGGATGACGAACGCACGCAGCATCAGAGGACGACACGGCGGGGCGATTCCGGCTGGACGGTCGGCGGGCGGCAGGATCTGTTCAATTCGGGTGCTCTTTCAGGACCGCACCGGCATGCTAGGCGGCAAGTGCCGCGCCTGTCATCCCTCGCCGCGACGGGGCCACGGTTGCGTCGATCGCCGGGATTGCCCTGGGCGCGCCGTCCGGCGCTTGACATGCGACGGGCAATTCGAGCGCAAGTTGCAGCCGGCAGCGCTCTGACTACGCCCCGCTGCCCTCGGCGATCTCGGCAAGCCGCGCGCTGTCCTTGAGGAGGATGGTCGTGCCGGAAAGCTCCACGAGCCCTTCGTCGCGGAAGGCCGAGAGTGTGCGCGAGACCGTCTCGCGCGTGAGCCCGAGATGGCTGCCGAGGTCGCGCTGCGTGATCTTCAGGTCGATCAGCGTCCCGCCTTCGGCGTCCTGTCCGTGCTCTTGTCCGAGCCGCACGAGGCACGCGGCGACGCGCGCCTCCGCTTCGAGCGTCTGGCTCTCCACGAGCAGGTTTGTCGATCTGAGCCGGCCGCAGAGCCCTTCAAGGAGCGCGAACATCGCGTCCGGGTTGGCGCGCAGGAGCGGGATCAGATCGCGGCGGTAGATTGCGACGGCTTCGACCGGCTCGAGGGCCACCACCGACGCCGTGCGCGCCTTGCCATCAAGGACTGCGATCTCGCCCGTCAGCGCGCCGGGCCTCAGGAAGCCGAGCACGACCTCCTTGCCCTCGCTGGTCACGTTGGTGACCTTGAGGGAGCCCGCGACCACGATCATCATGCTGTCGCCCGGCTCGCCCTGGCGGTACATGGTGTCGCCCTTGGCAAGGCGGATCGGTCGCGCGTGCCGGATGATTTCGCCGATCAGCCCCGCTCCACAAGCGGCGAAAGCGCTCTCGGTCTCGAGAATTCGTCGGGCGCGCTCGCGGCCGTCCTCCGCACCCGACTTGCTGCTCGTCATGCCAGACGCTCCCTTGTGCGCCACGGCCCTGCCGGTCCCGTGATCCTCAGGCGGTAATGCGCGGCGTGATCGGCTTGAACACCCTCACTCCGTCGATGCCGAACATCCGGGCCGTGAGCTCGCCGTGTCCTAGGACGAGGAGGCCGCGACGCTCGACCGTCCTGTCGAGACCGACACTGTGTCCCCAGCGCATCCGGCCGGCGAGTGCGTGCGGAATCTTTCCCTCGGCGGAGGCTTCGGCAAGGAGCAGGTGATCGCCTGGCCGAACGTCGGGGGTCTTATCGAAGTCGCTGCCGGCGAAAAGATTGCGGTACCAATTCACGTGCTTCTCGCGCCACTCACCGGTCGAGGCAGGGCCGCCGTTCGCCTTGTACTCGGCGCTCTCGAAGACCTGCGGACCTGCCACCTCGTGCAGCGCGAGCCAGGGGGAGGGAGTAGGGGTGAGGGCGCGGAACCGTTGTGTCGCAGTAAAACCCGGCACATTGCGCACGAGCTGCGTCGTGTGCGCCAGGTACCAAGTGTGCCAGTCGTGCTCGCGGAGGGCGTCGCGGAAGTCCATCTCGACCATGTAGATCACGTGTTGCCTCCTCCGCTCGTAAGCCTTTCAGGATGCCGGTCCTTGCTGCATGGCGGCGATATGCTCGGCTGCGAGCAGCCCCTGCACGCCGGCCTTGGCGAGCCCGCCGATGTAGCCGGCGGTCTCCCCGCCTTCGAGGCCGCCCGTCGTCGATCCCGCTGCGTAGAGACCGGGGATGCCCCGGCCATCCGGCCGCAGCACACGTGAGCTGCCGTCGACGCGAATGCCGCCCATCGTGTAGGTGATGCCGGCACACACCGGGATGGCCATGAAAGGCGGTGTGGCGATGGGCATCGGACGGTAGCGGTCGATGGTACGTGGCGGCGAAAGGCCGGACCAGCCATTGGAACGCAACGCGCCGTTGTGGGCGGCGACCGTCCGCGACAAGCCTACCGGGGAGATGCCGGCGAGCCCTGCAATCTCGACAATGGACGCCGCGCGCAGGATGGTGCCGCCGGCAGTCTCAAGCGTGGGGTTCGCCGGGATGCGCGCCGAACGTCCCGGTCCTTCCCAGATCGCATGATCGAAGACCGCCCAGCCCGAGAGCGGATCGGCGTGACGCGCGAGCGCGTTCGCGAGGGCGACGCCGCCCAATCCCTCGTCGAAGAAGCGTTCGCCACTTGCATCAACGAGTAGTCCGGCGAGCGCCAGCGCGTCGAGCTCCGGGTAGGGCCAGACGTTGTCGTTGTGCATCGCGTCGCGGCAAAGCAAGTGGCCGTAGAAGCGATCCAGCCGGGTGATCTCGGCGCCGGCCTCCTCAGCCATCCTCAGCCCATCGCCCATGCCCGTCGCGCCGCCGCGCTGCCTCAGTCGCTCGGGTCTCGCGGCGATGTGCCGCCCGACAAGCTCGCGATTGGCCTGAAAGCCGCCGTCGGCGAGGATCACGGCGCCGGCCTTGATCGTGAGCGGCCCGCCTGGCGCGCTTGCGACAACTCCCGCGCAACGCCCTTCCCTCATGATGAGGCTGCGGGCGCGCGTCCCGGTGAGAATGCGTCCGCCGCACTCCCGGATGCGATGGGCCAGCGTGCGCAGCATCACGTCGGGGCCGCGATCGCGCCAGTCCTGACCGGCGGCGATGGCGCGCGAGGGCGCCAGAATGTGACTCTGCCAGCCGACCGCCGCATGGGTGAACGCGACCCCCTGCATCCGCATCCAATCGACGAGCCGGCCGGCGTTGCGGGCCACCGCCTCGGCTTGGGCCGGGTCGGCCTGCCCCGCCGTTCGCTCGGTGATGGCGCGCAGGAGAACGTCGGGCGGCGATTTGATGTCGCAGAATGCGACGTGCAGCACGCCGCCAGAGTAGCGCACATTGCAGGGATATGGCCCCTCCGGCCCGGCCTCCAAGACGACGACGGAGCGCCCGAGTTCGCAGGCGCGCGCCGCCGCAACCATGCCGGCAAGTCCGCCGCCGACGATCGCCGCGTCTGCCCTCAAACTCCCCGTGTCCGGTCGGGCGGCAGGCATGATGTGATCCAACCGTGTCAGCCGCGCGGATTGAGACGTGCGGCCTCAGCCATGATCTCAATGGCCTCCGGCTGGCGCGAGCGGACCGTGAGACTCGTTACGCCCTGGTCCTGCATGTCCTCCCAGGCACGGAAACGCTGCTTGATGCGCTCGGGCGGGCCGACCAGCGACTTGGTGTCGACCCACTCGTCGGGAACGGCCGCCGCCGCCTCCTCCTTGCGATGCGCGAGATAGAGTTCCTGGATGCGGTCGGCCGCCTCCTTGTAGCCACGCCGCACCATGATGTCCTTGTGGAAATTCTTGTCCTTGTGCCCCATGCCGCCGACATAGAGCGCGACCTCGGGCTTGAGCTTGGCGAGCGAGGCCTTGACATCGGTGCTGACGTCGACGTGCACCGAGGCCTGGATCTCGAAATTCTTGAATCCCTTGCCGTTACCGGCCCGCCGGAAGCCTTCCTCGAGCCAGGGCCGGTACTCGTGCATCGAGCCGGGGAAGAGCCCGAGCGGCAGCCAGCCGTCGGCGATCTCGGCGGTGAGCTTCACCGTCGCCTCGTTGCCGGTTCCGAGGTAGATCGGCAGCTTCGGATTGGTATGCAGGATCGACTTTAAGGGCTTGCCGACGCCGAGCGCGCCGGGTCCGTGGTAGGGAAGCTGGATTTCCGGGCCGTCATGCGTGACGGGCGCCTCGCGCGCGAAGATCTTGCGCATGATCGTCACGTAATCCTTGATGCGGTAATAAGGCCTTCCCCAGGGTTCTCCGTACCAGCCCTCGACGATCTGCGGCCCGGAAACCCCGATGCCGGCGATGAAGCGTCCGCCGCCAGCGAGCGCATCGACCGTTTGCGCGCACATGGCGGCATTGGCCGGCGTTCGGGCTGCAAGCTGCATGATGGCGGTGCCGAGCTTGATGCGCTCGGTCTTGCCCGCGAGATAGGCGAGCGGCGTCACGGCGTCGGAGCCGTAGGCCTCCGCCGTCCACACGCTGTCGTAGCCGAGCGCCTCGGCGCGCTGGACAAGCTCCACCGGAACGGCGAGGTGGGCGCCCGAGTAGCCGATGCTGAGGCCGAGCTTCATGGCATTGATCCTTCCTTGGTCACGCGACGGGGTACGGTCCGGGCGCACAGCGCGGGTCCGCCGCTCGCCGCATTGTAACGAGAACTTGCCCCGGGTGCACAAGCCACAGGTGCTCTTCCGGGGGCTCGCGCTCAGCGTCTTGCGAGCCTTGGCCGCCATACGCCCAAAATGGTCTGCACCAGCGACAGCGCCAGAATGGCGAAGAGGGCATGCCGCTCGTGCGCGATCACGGCGTTGAGCCCCATGGGATCGCTTACGCCGGCCGCAATCTTCTAAGCCTCCGACGCTGCGCTCGTCGCCTTCGACTGGATAACCCCAAGTGTTGCCTCGAAGACGCTGAGGCCCTGGAGCGCCTTCAGCCAGGCCCAGCGCGTGTCGAGATAGGGGTAGCGCGTGGCCATGACCATGAAGCCGGTGAACAGCACCTTCGCCATCGATGGCAGCAGAACGTAGGTGCGCAGCAAGCGGAAGGTCTGGCGCGCTTCGGCATAGGTTGTCGCTGAGCCTTGCGCGGCCAACGCGAGGATCAGGCCGCAGCCGAGAATGGCCCCGACAACTCCGCAGGATGCGGCTGTATGCCGAAACTGCAGGCTCTTGCGGACGTGCGTGCGTGGGCTCATCGGGAGCCTGTCGATGGCGCCGCGGGCTCGCCGGTCAGATGACAAGCCAAAGTTTCTGACGCTTGCGGATGACCGATGGATTTCTCTTGGAGCTCGGCCCACGAACCGGCAACCGCAGCACGAGGTTGCCCCATGCAATCGGTAGCGTTCCGCCCTGGCAACGCGGGGCGCGCCAGCGCCGCGACGCCGACTCGGTTTGCCAGGATCGATGTTGCGCTTAGACTGCAAGTCTCACTTGGGAGCATGACGGCATGATGGGATGGTCCATTTCGCTCGGCCGGATAGCCGGCACCGAGGTGCGCATTCACGTGACGTTCTTCCTGCTCGTCGCGTGGTTTGCCGTGTCGGCAGGATCGCGCGGAGGGCAGACGGCGGCCATCGAAGCCGTCGTGTTCATCCTGGCGGTGTTTGCCTGCGTTCTGGCGCACGAGTACGGCCACGTTCTCACGGCACGGGCTTTCGGGATCGGCACGCGCGACATCACGCTGCTCCCGATCGGCGGCGTGGCGAGCATCGAACGGATGCCCGAAAAGCCCGGGCAGGAACTCTTGATTGCCCTCGCCGGACCCGCCGTCAACGTCGTCATCGTGGCGGCGCTCGTGATGCTGCTCGACGTTCGTCTCGAGCCCGAACGGTTGGCCGCGGCGGTCGAGGATCAGAAGCTCGATCTGCTGACGCGGCTCGCCCTCGTCAACATGATGCTGGTCATCTTCAATATGATCCCGGCGTTTCCCATGGACGGCGGGCGCGTCTTGCGCGCGCTGCTCTCCTATCGCCTCGACCGCGCCCGTGCGACCCGGATCGCCGCATACATAGGCCAGATGGCCGCATTCGGTCTCGGATTCCTTGGCCTCTTTGGCAATCCGATGCTGATTTTCATCGCGCTCTTCGTCTTCCTGGCAGCGAGTCATGAGGCCTACGCAGTCGAGCTCGGCGAGGCGACGAAGGGTGTGACCTCGCGCCGCGCGACCATTACCTCATTTGCCACGCTCGATACGCAGTCGACGGTCGGGCAGGCGGTCGAGACGCTGCTTGCGACGACGCAGCGAGAGTTCCCCGTCACCGACGGCGGCGGCCGTCTGCGCGGCGTCCTCACCCGCGACGGCATGATCCGCGCGTTGGCCGACAAGGGACCGGACACACCCGTGCTCGAGGTGATGGAGCGCGACGTCACGACCATCAACGCGCGGGCGCCGCTGTCGGAGGCCGTTTCGGCCCTGCAGACAAGTGGCCAGTCCCTGATCGGCATCGTCGACGACGCCGGACGTGTCGTCGGCATGATCACGCTCGAGAACCTTGCCGAGTACATGATGGTCGATGCCGCGAGTCGCGGCTGGCGGCAGACCCACGGCGGGGCTTCGGCCGATATCGCTCCGCGGCTCTAGGCGGACGCCGGATCACACGATCAGGGCCCGCGATCTTGCCGGCGCGGACCTTGAGTGACCGGCCAAGCGGCCCACCGTCCGCCGACGGCGCGTTGCGCTTCCGCCGATCTGCGTGGCGCACGACTGCCACCGGCCAGTCAGCCTCGCCCTCGCGACGGCAGCTCGACGACACCGGTGCCGACGACCGACAGCTCGCCATCCTGATTGACGGCTTCCTGGGTGATGTCGACGAGGTGGCGGTCGTCTTCGATACGCTTCCCCGTGACCTTGCCCGAGATGAACAGAAGGTCGCCTTCGGGGTTGTGGCGGCGGATCTTGCACGTGGCGCGGCGCAGGAAACCGTCATCGCCCATCCAGTTGGTGATGTGGTGGGTGAGCCATGAGCAG
>CAYWBX010000076.1:0-9204 GCA_964456015.1 uncultured Hyphomicrobiaceae bacterium
GCGAAAGGAAGTCCCCTTCGCCGCGCCAGACGGGCATGGCGTTGCGCTGGACAAGAGCGTAACTCTCCTCCCGGCTCACACCCTTCTGCGTCAGCGCCAGCATGACACGCTGGGAATGGATGAGGCCTCCAAGCCGGTCGAGATTGCGGCGCATGTTCTCTGGATAAATCACCAGTTTTTCGATGACTCCGGCAAGCCGATGGATGGCGAAGTCGAGCGTCACCGTCGCATCCGGTCCGATCATGCGCTCGACCGAGGAATGCGAGATGTCGCGCTCATGCCACAGCGCCACGTTCTCCATGGCCGGGAGCGCGTAGCCGCGCACGATCCTGGCAAGGCCGGTGAGGTTCTCCGACAGAACCGGGTTGCGCTTGTGCGGCATGGCCGACGAACCTTTCTGACCTTCGGAGAAGAACTCCTCGGCCTCGAGCACCTCGGTGCGCTGCAGGTGCCGGATCTCGATCGCGAGCCGCTCGATCGAGGAAGCGACGACGGCAAGAGTCGCAAAGTACATGGCGTGCCGGTCCCGCGGGATGACCTGCGTCGAAATGGGCTCCGGCACAAGTCCGAGCTTGGCTGCGACATACGCCTCGACGCGGGGATCGATGTTGGCGAAGGTGCCGACGGCGCCGGAAATTGCGCAGGTCGCAACCTCGCGGCGGGCAGCTTCGAGACGCTGCCGGCAGCGCGCGAACTCCGCATAAGCCTGGGCGAGCTTCAGGCCGAAGGTCACCGGTTCTGCGTGGATGCCGTGGCTTCTGCCGATGCAGACCGTATCCTTGTGCTCGAAGGCGCGGGCCTTGAGGGCTGCCAGAAGACGGTCGACGCCCGCAATCAGCAGGTCGGCGGCCCGGACGAGTTGCACATTGAAGCAGGTGTCGAGCACATCCGATGAGGTCATGCCCTGATGCACGAAGCGGCTCTCCGGACCTACGAACTCGGCGAGGTGCGTGAGAAAGGCGATCACGTCATGCTTCGTGATGCGTTCGATGGCGTCGATCTTGGCGGCATCGAACTTCGCGGCAGATCCCTTCTCCCAGATCGTTCGCGCCGCCTCCTTCGGAATCATGCCGATCTCGGCCATGGCGGCTGCCGCGTGCGCCTCGATCTCAAACCAGATGCGAAAGCGCGTGTCGGGCTCCCAGATGGCCGTCATCTCAGGGCGGGAATAACGCGGGATCATCGGAGCCTCCGCAGATCGAAGGGGATGCGCGACACCTAGCCGAGCCGACGCGCAACATCAATGCACATGGCCGGCCTATTCTCTGTTGGCCAGGACAACGGCGCCCCTCTGCGGCGGGCGCGGAGCGAAGCCGGTTGCGCCGGGCGCGCTTTCCGAACCGCTCGCGTGCCTCCGCCGATCGCCGGTTGCGCTCGATCTTGATCGCCACTAGACGAATGGCATGTCGATCTACCTTCCCCTCGCCGAAATGTCGCTCTCGCTGCCGCTGCTTCTCGCACTCGGCTTCGCCGTTGGCGTCATTTCGGGCATGTTCGGGATTGGTGGCGGATTCATCATGACCCCGTTGTTGATCTTTCTTGGCGTTCCACCGGGGATCGCGGTGGGCACCGGGGCAAGCCAGGTCACCGCAACCTCGATCTCGAGCGCCATCGGACACTGGCAGCGCGGCAACGTTGATGCGCCGATGGGGGGGTATCTCATTGCCGGTGGACTTATCGGCTCGGCTCTGGGCGTCCAGCTGCAGGCGCTGCTCAAATCGCTCGGGCAGCTCGAAATCTTCATCGCCCTCTGTTACGTCGTCATGCTCGGAACGATCGGCAGCCTGATGCTGATCGAAGGCCTCAACGCGGTCTTCAAACGGCGGTCGACCGGCACCGCGCCCATGCGCCGCAAGGGTCATCACAACGCCCTTCACAAGCTGCCCTTCAAGCAGCGCTTCAGGGCATCGAAGCTCTATGTCAGCGTCCTGCCGCTGCTTGCCATCGGCGTCCTCGTCGGCTGGCTTACGGCCATCATGGGCGTCGGCGGCGGCTTTCTACTCGTTCCCGCACTCGTCTATTTGATGCGCGTGCCGACCAGGGTCACGCTCGGAACCTCCGCCTTCCAGATCATTTTCATCACCATCGCAACAACGCTGCTGCAGTCGGTCAGCAATCACTCCGTCGACGTGTTGCTGGCGCTGCCGCTGATGTTGGGAGGGGTGATCGGAGCGCAGATCGGGGTACAGCTCGGCGCACGGCTTGCCGCGGAACAGTTGCGGATCGTGCTCGCGCTTCTCGTGCTCGCCGTTGCCGTGCGGATGGCGACCTTCATGGTCATCGAGCCCGAGAGCCATTTCACAATCGAGACGATCTCGGCGGTTGCCGACTGATGTCAGCTTCACGCCACCGCCCCGACGACGGGGCGCGCGGAGCGGACCTGCAGCGCCCTGCTACGGCGAGCGATCGGTTGGACGCTCGATCAAAATCGTTCCCTTCGCTTCGAGCTCGGCGATCTGCGCCGGAGCGTAGCCCACCTCGCTGAGGATCTCCGCTGAATGCTCGCCGAGCAGCGGGGTCGCCCGGCCAAGCGAGCTCGGCCCGTCCTCTAAGGCGATGCTGTTCCAGGCGACGCGCATCCGGCCGACGGCGGGATGCAGGCGTTCCGCGACCATGCCGTTAGCGCGGGAGTGCGGATCGTCAAGGAAGATTTCGCTGTCGCCCGGCAGCGCCGGAGCCGCCGGAACCCCGGCCTCCTTCAGCCGGGCGAGCGTTTCGCCAACGCCTCTTGGCTCCAGGCTGGCGGCGAGCGCGCGGGCGAAGGCGCTGTCGTTCGGATGGCGCGCGCCCGCGCTTACGGCGGCGAGCGGCTGCCAGTCGATGCCCGCGAGACGACAGAGAGCAGCCTCAGCCCGCGTGCCGTCGGCCGCGACATAGATCCAGCCGTCGCGGAGCCGGTAGAGCCGATGGTAGGGGGAGAGCCCCAACTGCTCCCGGTCCGCGAGCGGCCGTTCGCGCCTGCCGCGATAGCGGGTGAACCAGGGCGACGTGAGCAGGATCCCGCCGTTGAGGAGATTGCTCTCGACGCGCTGCACGGTGCCGTCGCGGGCGCGCCGGTAGAGTGCCAGGATGACGCCGAAGGCTCCCATGGCCCCCGTGGTGTAATCGGTGGGCGCAAGCTGGGCCGGAAACACCGGCGGATTTTCGTGCCCTCCCTGGGCGCGCGAGAGCCCCATCAGCGCCTGCGCGAGAGGATCGATGCCAGGCCGGTGGGAATAGGGCCCGGTAAAGCCATATCCGGTGATGTGCATCTCGATCAGGCGGGGATTGACGTCCGGCGTGATGCCCATGCGCGCCGTGGCGCCCGGCCGCAGGTTGGCGATCAGCGCATCGGCTTTGGCGGCGATGCGCTTGACGACCTCCTTGCCGGCCGGCTTGCGCGTGTCGACGGCGATCGAGCGCTTGTTGAAGTTGACGCTGTAGAAGTACGTCCGCCCGATCGGCCTGGACATATCGCCTTCCGGCGGTTCGAGCTTGATCACATCGGCGCCGAGGTCGGCGAGGATGCGGCCGGTCGTCGGCCCCGCGATCAGGTTTGTGATCTCGAGCACGCGGATGCCGGCAAGCGGCGGCGGGAGCGGCCCGGCGGTGGCAGGGGTTCCTCGTCTAGACGATGGCGCGGGCCGCCCCGTCAGACATTCGCCGGGGGAGGCGAGCGCCGGCTTGCGAGGGCCCATCACACGACCTGGCGTTGCGCTTAGCTGCACGGGAACTCCCATCTGCGCGATCGGCCCCACCGCCGGATCGTCGAGCGTCACCACCATGCCGTTGTGCAGCACCTGCGGATCGTCGAGGCTCTCCTCGGTCGCGCGGGCCTCGGCGAACGGAACGTCCGCCGCCTCGAACGCCTCGGCCCACGCGGCCGCCGGCCTCTTCGCCATGATCTCGCCGATGCGCTGGCGCAGTTCCGCGTCGTCCTCAGGCGTGCGGGGCGCGCGGCCGTTCACCATCCGCGGTTCCTTGATGAGCTCCGTAAGCCCCATCAACTTCGCCGCTGTCGCGATGAAGGCCTCGTGCACGCAGCCAAGCTGCACATAGCGGCCGTCCGCGCACCGGTAGAGGCTGTAGAACGGCGCGCTGCCCGCAGGATGGGTCTGGAAGACGTGACGGGCGATGCGCTCCCCGACAACTTTCGGGTGATAGAGCAGCGCGCCAGCCAGCAGCGACGTCGCGACCCGCCGGCCGCGACCGGTCGCTTCGCGCTGCAGAAGCGCGGCCGCGATACCGATGGCCGCCAGGAGACCCGCGCCGACGCTCGGCAGCGGGTGGACGACATGGACGGGCGGCGGCCGAAAGCCCGGCATTCCGCCGAGAACCCCGGCGCGGGCCATGACGAGGTCGTCGATCGGCGGCTCATCCTTGAGCGGACCGTGCTTGCCATAGGCCGTGATGGAGCAGGCGACGAGACGCGGATTAAGCCCTTCGATGGCCTCGGGCGACAGTAGAGCCTTGACCGGCGAAGCGGGCGCGAAGTCGTCGATGACGACATCGGCCGAGCCCACCAGGCGCTCGAAATCGCCACGTGCCGGCCCCTCGCCGCGCACCGCGGCGGCGACATCGAGGGCGAGCGCCGATTTGCCGCGATCCCAAACGAGGAAGCCGCCGTCCCGCAAGGCGGGTGCGCCGGGCGCCAAGATCCGGACCACCCGGGCGCCGTGATCGGCCAGAAACATGGTGGCGATGGCGCCGGCCGCGCCGTTCGTGAGGTCGAGAACAGTGATGCTGTCGAGCGTCGATGGCATGTGCTATCCGGCTTTTGCGGACCCGCGCTGGCGCACGGCTGCCGGGCGCCCCGGCAACAGGGGGAAGTCTCGCCTGTCCAACCCGTCGAGGGCAACTCGCGCCGGGCTGCGGAATGCGCAACCGCACCATTCCGGGATCGCGCACGCTCGGCTCGGGCCGCTGTCAGCCGGCCGCGCTGCGGTCTTACCCGGCAACGTCGAGGCGGGCGCTCACTCAGTCCCGTTCGTGGAAGAAGTCGTAGATCTTCTGGGCCATCTCCGCCGAGATGCCCGGGACGGTCTTGAGATCCTCCACCGAGGCGCGCGAGACCGCCTTCGCCGAGCCGAAGTGCTGCATGAGCGCGCTTTTGCGCGTCGGACCGATGCCGGCGATCTCTTCAAGCGGATTGGCGCCGATGGCCTTCCCCCGCCGGGCGCGGTGCGAGCCGACGGCGAAACGGTGCGCCTCATCGCGTAAGCGCTGCACGAAATAGAGTACGGGATCGCGCGGCTCGAGCAGGAGCGGCCGGGGACGCCCCGGGATGTGGAAATGCTCCCGGCCGGCATCGCGCTGCGGTCCTTTCGCGACCCCAACGAGCGCAATGTCAGAGATGCCGAGCGTTTCGAGGACCTCGCGTGCAACCGCGAGCTGCCCTGCGCCGCCGTCGATGAGGACAAGATCGGGACGCTCGGGGAGCTCGTCGGACAGAAGTTCGTCGCCCGCCTCCCCGTCCTCTTCGACGGAACCTTCGGGACCGTCGCGGCCTGCCTCATCGGGATCGGCTCTGAGAACCCCAAAGGCGACGGCATCCGCGCCCCGCTCGCCGCGCGGCGGCGGCGCGGACGGCGCGATCCGCAGCCCGGTCGCCGGCACCGCGTCTGCCCGCTCCTGCTTCTCCGGCGTTGCCGGCCCGACGGCGTCGGCTGCAGCCGCCGGTTTATCCCCGCCGTCCGCGGCAGCCTCGGCGAGCCGCTTGAAGCGGCGCGTCAGGACCTCGCGCATCATGGCGTAGTCGTCGCCGGGCACGGTGTCCGCGCGCTTGATGTTGAACTTGCGGTACTGGCTTTTGACGAAGCCTTGTGCCCCGGCCACGATCATGGCGCCGACGGCGTTTGTCCCCATGATGTGGCTGTTGTCAAACACTTCGATGCGGCGCGGCGGATGCTTAAGGCCGAAGCGGTCTGCAAGTCCCGCAAGCAGGCGGCGCTGCGAGGAGCTCTCGGCCAGACGGCGGCCGAGCGCCTCCTTGGCGTTGGCAAGGGCATGATCGACGAGGCCGGACTTGATGCCCCGCTGGGGAACGCGGATCTCGACCCGTCGCTCAGCCCTGGAGCCAAGCGCCTCCTCCATCAGGGCCCGACTCGGAAAGTCGTCGCTTGCGAGGATCAGCCGCGGCACGGGCTTGTCGTCGTAGAACTGCGCGATGAAGCTCTCGAGCACCTCAGCGGCAGAGAGCGACCGGTCCGCCTTCGGAAAATAGGCGCGGTTGCCCCAGTTCTGGCCGCTCCGGAAGAAGAAAACCTGGATGCAGGTCTGCCCCCCCTCCTGGTGCGCGGCGAAAACGTCGGCCTCCTCAACGCCCTCCGGATTGATCGTGGTATCGGCCGTGACGTGCGCAATCGCCTGCAGACGGTTGCGATACCCCGCCGCGCGCTCGAACTCTAGCCGCTCCGCAGCCTCCTTCATCAGCGACTGCAGCTCGTGCCGGACCGCCTGGCTCTCGCCGCGCAGGAACTTCGTCGCCTCGTCCGCGAGCCGGCCGTACTCCGCGAGCCCGATCTCGCCGGTGCAGGGACCCGAACAGCGTTTGATCTGAAAGAGCAGGCACGGCCGCGTGCGCGTCTCGAAGACGCTGTCGGAGCAGGTGCGCAGCAGGAATGCGCGCTGCAGCGTGTTGATGGCGCGATTGACCGCGCCGGCTGAGGCGAACGGTCCGAAATAGTCGCCCTTTATGGTGCGCGCGCCGCGGTGCTTCAGGATTTGCGGCGCCGGATGATCCCGCCGGATCAGGATGTAGGGGAACGACTTGTCGTCGCGCATCAGCACGTTGAAGCGCGGCCTGAAGCGCTTGATGAGGTTCGCCTCGAGCAGCAGCGCCTCCGCCTCGGTGCGCACGGTGACGAACTCCATCGCGGCCGTCGCCTGGATCATCCGGGCGATGCGGTTCGAGTGGCCGCCATGACGTGCGTAGTTCGCAACGCGCGCCTTGAGGCTGCGCGCCTTGCCGACGTAGATCACCGTGCCGTGAGCGTCGATCATCCGGTAAACGCCCGGCGAGCGCGGCAGCGTCTTGAGATAGCCGGCGATGACTTCGGGGCCGGTCGCGCGGCCGCCGGCAGCCGCTGGCGCCCCCGGACCGCCGTCCAACCGGCCGGCCTCGTGCTCGATCTTTGCGTTTTCGCGCGACATGCGCCTCTTCTGTCGGCCGGACGCGGACGGGTCAAGCGGCCGGGCTCTCGGGCCGGCCGGCGGGTCGCGGAGCGGCCCGCACAGTCGCGCCGTCGTGCGGCCCCGCCTCAGTCTCTCACGATCTTCGTCGTGAGTTGCGAATTGACGTCGCCGGGCGACCAGCCTGGCAGAATCGCGGAGAACAGCCCGGCCGGTCCTCCGGCCATGACGACGTTGAAGCCGCCCTCGCGGAACTTCTTGACCCGGTTGCCCTTGTGGGCGGGCGATACGCCCGGCGACATGCCGTCGAGACCGGCGAGCACGCTATCGGCATCGACCGTTGTCAGACGGTCGATCTCGGCTTTGAAACGGGCCTTGCTCCAGCCGGCCTCCCGGTAGACGCGCTGATGGTCGGGCGCCATGACGAGGATCGCATCGGGGCCCGGATAGGTCTTCGGATGGTAGACGGCGCGAAGTCCCGCCGCAAAGCTCGCCGTCAGCTCCTCGGGCGTGCGCGCCGTCTGATCCACGATGCCGGTGACCCCATAGCCGCCGAACAGCGTGACGGCGGACGCGCCCGCCGGCACCCCGCGTTCCATCGCAAGGGACTCCCAGCAGGAGCCTTCCTCGTCCTCGGCGAAGCAGAAGCCGAGCTTTCCCGGATTGCCGAGCGTCGCCCGGTCGATGCCGCCGGGCTTGCCGCCGCCGACGTTGCGGATGACAAGCTGCAGCGCGCGCCCGATTGTCGAGTTTGCGCGGTTGCCCTGGCCAAGGACATTGATGCCCGAGTTCATGCCGATGGCGCGGCGCACCGGACCATTCACGATCACGATCGGCCCGATGAACATGGTCGTCGCAATGACGCCGTGCAGGCAGAACGCGTCGTCGAGGACCGCCTCGACGGCCGCGATCAGCACCGGCATGTACTCCGGCTTGCAGCCGGCCATCACGGCATTGATCGCCACCTTTTCGACGGTGCAGGGGCGGTAGTCCGGCGGCATGAGACCCAAGACCTCGTGCGGATCCCGCCTGGTGCCCTGCAGCATCCGCCAGACTCGCACCTCCGTCGGCGGGACCACAGGCAGGCCATCCGACCAGTCGCGGTCGAAGGCGGCCTCGTGGTCGTCCTCGAAGGCGCCGATCTCGACCTTGCGCGCCTTGAAGCGGAAATTGCCATACCTGAGGGCGAGCGTATCGGCGATGTTCGGATCGGTCGTCAGGGAGCCGCAGCCTGGTCGCTGCGCGGGGAGCCCGTCGCCAAGCGGCGCCACGTTCGCGATCGCCTCCCACTCCGCGCGATCCCAGCCGATGGCGCGCGCCGTCTCAATCCCCTTCTCCCGTCTGAGCAGCGTCGGAACCGTCTCGATCTTCAAGTCCCAGGAAATGCGAAGATCGCGATCATCGACGACCAAACCGGCGTCGGCGGGAAACGCCGGGTTGTCCTGGCTGACGATGGTGACGCGCGCGTCGGTGGCAAGGCGGCGCAGCACCGGCTCGATCATGACGCACGTCGGGCAGTCGCGTTTGACGACAACGGTCAATCCATCGGGAAGAAGGCTCATCGGCGCGGCCCGTTCGGCTGATCTGGCGAGTAATGATATACTATGGCCCGGATTGCGGGCCGGAACAAACCGCCGCCCGTCGCCGCCGAACGGCGATCGCCAAATAGCCCTGCGCACGGCAACGCGAGAGGTGATCTCGCGACGCGGCGGTTCGGCGAACGCCTCTCGTCCCGTCACTCGAGCTTGATGTTGGCCGCTTTGATCACCTCGAGGTTGGCCTTCAGATCCGCCGCCAGATGCCGGCCGAGGTCTTCCGGCGTTTGCACGGGAACCGACACGCCGATCGCGCGCATCTTGGCTTTCATGTCGTCAGTCTTGGCGATCTCTGTCATTTTTGCATTGAGCCGCGTGATGATGTCCTTCGGAGTTCCCTTTGGCGCGAAGATCGCAAACCAGATCGGCACGTCCGCATTCTTGATGCCGGCCTCGGTCAGCGTCGGAACGTCGGGAAAGTCCCAGTGGCGCTCGGTGTGATTGATGGCGAGCAGGATGAGCTTGCCGGCCTTGACGTGCGGGAACACCACGATTTCGT
>CAYWBX010000077.1:0-9110 GCA_964456015.1 uncultured Hyphomicrobiaceae bacterium
GGAGTTTGTAGCGGAAGATGTAGATGCCGATGATCTCGGCGGCGATGTCTTGGTCGCGGATCGCGATGAAGGCGCGGCCGATGCGGCTGCGAACAAGGTTCATGGTTGCGACGATCGCCGCAACCGCGAAAAAGAGCGTGAAATAGTATAGCTGCGTCTGACTCTTGAGCTGAACGCCAAAGAGCGTCGGACGCGGCACTTCTATCGAGGCTGCGGCCCCGCCGGAGATCGCCGGCGTGTGGTTGATGATCCACTCGATGATGAGCTGGCTCGCGAGCGTCGCAATGGCAAGGTACGTACCCTTGATCCTGAGACTCGGGATGCCGACGATGGCGCCGATGAACGCTGCCATCAGACCGCCCGCCGGCAGCGTCACCCAGAACGGCAGGCCGAGCTTCGTGGCGAGGTTTGCGGCGGTGTACGCGCCGACGGACATGAAGGCGGCGTGGCCGATCGAAATCTGTCCCGTATAGCCGACCAGGATATTGAGGCCGAGGGCGCCGACGATCGCGATGAACACCAGGCAGAAGATCGACAGATAGTACTCGTGCATCAGCAGCGGAACGATGGCGATGAAGAAGACGAGCAGCGCGCCCGCCGTCCATCGCGTGATCGGCAACGGAAAGAGCGCCATGTCGGCGGCATAGGTGGTCTTGAAGTTGCCCGCTTCGCGATGGAACACAGCCAGCAGCCTTTCTCGTTACCGCGTGAGGTCAGATGCGTTCGATCTTGCGCTTTCCGAACATGCCGTAGGGCTTGAACATGAGCATGATGATCATGAGGACGTAGGGAGCGAAGTCCTTGGTTCCGCCACCGACGTAAGGGTCAAGGTAGCCCGCCGCTATGCTCTCGACGACGCCGACGATGACGCCGCCGACGACGGCGCCGATGATCGAGTCGAGGCCGCCCAGGATCACCACCGGGAAGACTTTCAGTCCGACGAGCGCCAGCTGCGTGTCGACGCCGAGCATGCTGCCCCAGATGATGCCGCCGAGCGCTGAGACGATGCCGGCCATCGCCCAGGCGATGGCGAAGTAGCGCTCCACATTGATGCCCATCGCCATGGCGACCTGCTGGTTGTCCGCAACCGCCCGCATCGCGACGCCCATCCGGCTCTTCATGAAGAACCAGGTAAAAGCGGCAAGGCAAGCCGCAGACGTCAGGACGCCGAGAACCTGAATGGGCGTCACCGACGCCGGCCCGAGCGCGATGGCGCTATCGGGAATCGGCAGCGGAATGGTCTTTGTGGATGCCCCAACCGTGATCGGCGGCAGACCGCGGAAAATCGCAGCAAGTCCGATCGTCGCCATGATCACCGCGACCACCGGTCGGCCGAGGAGCGGCCTGAGGACCAGCCGCTCAAGGCCGAAGCTGAAAAGGATCATGCCGGCGAGAGCGGCCCCGACCGCCACAATGAGGCCGATGGCGGCGGAAGGCCAGTTCGCGGCCAGAATCACGGCGGCAAAATAGGCGGCGAGCATCACGAACTCGCCCTGCGCGAAGTTGATCGCGTCGGTCGCCTTGTAGACGAGGACGAATCCGAGCGCGATGAGTGAGTACATCAGACCGATGGCGACGCCGCTGATCAAAAGCGAGTAGATGAACTCGAGTTCCTCGCGCATTTTGTGTCCCCTCAGGCCGCCCGGCGCTCGGCCGGCGCATCCGGCACGTCGTAGATGGTCATCGAGGCCTTGAGCTGTGATTTGCGCCCATCCTCGAACGTGATTTCGGTGGTGACGTCGGCCGATGTTCCGCCGGAATAGAAAGCATGGATCACGGGCGCGTATTTTTCGGCAACGAAGGCACGGCGGACCTTGCGCGTGCGCGTGATCTCGTTGTCATCGGCTTCAAGCTCTTTCTGCAGCAGAAGCAGTCGCCGGACCCGGATCTTCTCCGGCAGCGAGGCATTGATCTTCGCAACCTCGCCGATGATGAGCTTGGCTACCTCGGGCTTCTTCGCAAGATCCATGAAGCTCGTGTAGGGAATGTTGTGTCGCTCGGCCCAGGCGCCGACCGTCGACAGATCAATGGCGATCATCGCGGTGACGAACGGCTGGTCGTTGCCGAAGCTCACCGCCTCCCGGATGAAGGGGCTGAACTTCAGTTTGTTTTCGACGAACTGCGGGGCGAACGGCGTGCCGTCTTTGGTCTTTCCGACGTCCTTGGCCCGGTCGATGATGGCAAGCTGCCCCTTGGGGTCGATGAGGCCGGCATCGCCGGTCCTCAGCCAGCCGTCGGGCGTCAATGCGGCCGCCGTCGCATCGTCCTGCTTGAAATACCCGGCGAACACTCCCGGTCCTTTGAGCTGCACCTCCCCGGCCGGATCGATCCGCACCTCGAGGCCAGGGACCGGCGTGCCGACCGTATTCGGATCGGCGTGGGCATCGCGCTGGATGGCGACCAGCGCGCTCGCCTCGGTGGCACCGTAGATTTGCTTCAGGTTGACGCCGATCGAACGGAAGAAGCGGAAGGTGTCGGGACCGAGCGGCGCGCCCCCCGTCAGCGCCCAGCGCGCGTTGCGAAGCCCGAGCTGGTCGCGGACCGGACCAAACACCAGAAACTCGCCGAGCCAGTAGCCGATCCGTGTCGTCAAAGGAACCGGTTTGCCGTCCGACAGCAGCAGCTCGCGCCGTTCCGCAAGCTGGCGGAAGCTCTCGAAGAGGACCCGTTTGAGCGGGCTCGCGTCGCTCGCTCTGACTTGCAGCTGGGTGAGCAGCGTCTCCCAGACGCGCGGCGGAGCAAGCATGCCCTTCGGTCCGATCTCCCGCAGGTCTCGTTGCACGGTCTCGGGGCTCTCCGGACAGTTGATCGTGACCCCACCGACAATTGCCGTGGCGAGCGAGAGCATGGCATCGCCAACCCAGGCCATCGGCAGATAAGAGAGCCAGTTGTCGCCCCGCTCGATGCGTTCGATGCTCAGATAGTTCTCAGCGGTGGCAATCATGTTCCGGTGGCTGAGGAGTCCGCCCTTCGGCCGTCCCGTCGTGCCGGAGGTGTAGGCGATCATGGCGATGTCGCCGGCCTTGCCGGCCGCGAGCTCCTGCTCGAAATAGGGGCCGTGCTCGCCGAGCAGGCCGGCGCCGAGCTTGCGGACCTCGGCGAACGACTTGAGCAGCGGGTCGCTGTAGGTGCTCATGCCGCGCGGATCGTCATAGACGATCCACTTGAGGTTCGGAAGTTTGTCCTTGAGGCTGAGTATCTTGTCGACTTGTTCCTGATCCTCGGCGACGATCACGGACACCTCGGCATGATCGAGGACATAGGCGAGTTCGCTCGCAATCGAGTCCTGATAGACCGGAACCGCGATGCCGCCGAGAGACTGCGCAGAGACTTGCGCCAGATAGAGCTGCGGACGGTTGTCGCCGATGACCGCCAGCTTGTCGCCGCGCCGAAAACCCAGATGCGCAAGCCCGAGCGCGAAATCGCGCATCGTCTCGTAGCACTCGCGCCAGTTGAGCGTTCGCCAGATGCCGCGATCCTTCTCGCGCATCCCGGGATCCGACCCGAACTGCTGCGCATTGCGCCTGACCAGCTTTGGCAGTGTATCGGTCTCGGGGTTGTCGACAAGCTTTGCAACCGAGGCCGTCATTTCTTGGCTCCGAGATAGGCGGCGATCACGGCCGGATTGGCCTGCACCTCGGGCGGTGTGCCTTCCGCAATCTTTCGGCCGCGATCGAGGACGCAGACGCGGTCCGAGATGTCCATCACCACTCCCATGTCGTGCTCGATGAGGACAACGGTGACTCCGCGCTCCTGGTTGACGTCCAGGATGTACCGCGCCATGTCCTCCTTCTCGTCCTGGTTCATTCCGCCCATCGGCTCGTCGAGCAGCAGCACGGACGGCTCAAGCGCCAGCGCGCGACCGAGTTCGACCCGTTTGCGCAGGCCGTAGGCGAGCGCGCTCGTCGGCACCTTGCGCAGGTCCTGCAGCTTGAGGAATTCGATGATCTCCTCGCAGGCCTCCCGGTGGCGGATCTCCTCGCGCTGGGTTGGGCCCCAGTAGAGCACGCTCGAAAGAACGCCGGAGCGCATGCGCACATGCCGGCCGAGCATCAGGTTGTCGAGGACGGTGAGGCCGGCAAAGAGAGCGATGTTCTGAAACGTGCGTGCGATGCCGAGTGCCGCGACCTCGCTCGGGCGGGCGGCGGTAATGTCGATGTCGCCCAGACGTATCGTGCCGGTATCCGGCTTGTAGAAGCCGGAGATCATGTTGAGCAGTGAGGTCTTGCCGGCACCGTTCGGTCCGATGATGGACATGATGCGCCCGCGCGGCACGTCAACCGAAACGTCCTCGACGGCTGTAACGCCGCCGAAGCGCTTAGAGACGCCTTTTACGCTCAATGCGGTGGCGGGCTGCGCGGCGGCGGCCACGTCGACGGCGACAGCCACGTTCATGCCATCGCCTCCGGCACGCAGCGCAGCGCACTCCGGCGAGATGGCTCGGCAAAACTCAGGCGTGGTCGCCGAAGCAACAGCATTAACATCCTCCCTCCCGGCCGGCGGCGTGGGGCCCGGTCGGCTATGCCGCCTCACGCAAACACGCCTCTGTCGTCGGGTCCGGTCTTCGCCGGACCTTATGGAAATCCGGCCATGGCCTTGCCGCGCTGTCAAGGCGGAATCGCCGGACTGGGTTTCGTGCGATTGCAATTGACTTTTCGAGCGAATGAAGGGGTGTCAACGTCCTATCGGGCCCGCAGGTGTCGGGCGCAACGAACCGGGAGCGAGATCATGAAGATCACCGATGTCACCGTGACCCTGTTCACCTGGGATGGGATCCCGGCCACGCAATACGGACGGCACAGCGGCCGGTTCTCGGGAACGAGCGACCTGGGGCTCGTCGCCATCCGGACGGATGCCGGCATCGATGGCCATGCGTTCCTCGGTACCTCGAGCGTTCCCGGCAGCAAGGACGCCGACGTCGTCACCAAGGTCCTCAAGCCGATGCTCGTCGGCGAGGACCCGCTCGACCGCGAGCGGCATTTCCAGCGCATGTGGCAGCGGTGTCGCATGCGCAACCTGCTCCGGCCGCTTGGTGCCGTCGACGTCGCACTTTGGGACCTCGCCGGAAAGATCGCCGGCATGCCGGTGCACAAGCTGATGGGCTCATTCCGCACAAGCGCGCCGGCCTACGCCTCGTCGGCCGTGCTCGGCGCAGCCGAGGCCTATGCGGAAGAGGCCGAAAGCTTCAAGGCGCGCGGCTGGGGGGCCTACAAGATCCATCCGCCGACCGAGTGGCAAACCGATATCAAGGTCTGCGAGGCGGTGCGCAAGGCCGTCGGCGATGACTACCGCCTCATGCTCGACTCGACCTGGGCCTACGAATATGTCGAGGCGCTGCGCGTCGGCGAGGCCGCCGAGCGACTGGGCTTCTATTGGTACGAGGACCCTCTCTGCGAGGACGACCTCAATGGCTACGTCAAGCTGAAGCAGCGGCTCTCGATCCCGATCCTCGCGACGGAGTATGCGCCGGGCGGCCATACCGCCTACGTGCCCTGGCTGCAGGCCCGCGCGACCGACTATCTGCGCGGCGATGTTGCGGTGAAAGGTGGTCTGACGGCCTGCCTCAAGTCGGCACACCTCGCCGAGTGCTTCCACATGAATTACGAGGTCCACCACGGCGGCAACTCGCTCAACAACGTCGCCAACCTGCATCTGATCATGGCGATCCGCAACTGCGAGTACTTCGAGGTCCTGCTGCCGGACGGTGCGCAGAAGTACGGCCTCGTCGAGGATATCGAGGTCGACGCCAAGGGACTCGTCCATGCGCCGACGAAGCCCGGGCTCGGCGCTGAAATCGATTTCGACCTCATCCGGCGAAAGCAGCTGGCCGTCCTGAGCTGAGCGACGTTGCCTTGAGGTCATTGCGAAGCGGGCCAAGACTGTGCATGCCAGTTGACGGATCCACGCGTCGCAGCAAGATCCCGTGACCGCAAAGACCGATGCGGCCCTGCCTGACGATGCGACATTACGGGGCCTGTCGCTGGCAGGAACCAAGCCAGGAGTTCGAGCCATGCATTTTGGCGGTTATGACGTCGACATTCTCGTGCAAGGCTTTCCGGGCAAAAGCGTCTGCCATGGCGGCCTCGGCTGGAGCACGGTCGTGCTGATGCGCGGCGGCGGACGGGTCGCGCTGGTCGATGCCGGAACATTCAGCATGAGGAAGCTCGTGATCGACGGCCTCAAGCGGCTCGGGCTGGGGCCCGCGGATGTGACCGATCTGATCCTGACGCACTCGCATTGGGACCACTCCGTGAACTGGCCGCTCTTTCGTCACGCCCGCATTTATCTGGGCGCGGTCGAGCTGGCCTGGGCACGAAAGCAGCCGTGGGGCGAGACGCCCGTCCCCGAGCTTTATATCGAGCGCCTTGAGGCGTGGGAGACGCTGCGGACAGTCCGGGATGGCGAGGAGTTGTTTGCCGGCGTCACGGCGCACATCGCGCCCGGTCACACGCCAGGCTGTCTCGTCTATGTCGTGCACGGACGCGAGAAGGATCTCGTGCTGACCGGCGACGCCGCGAAGAATAGGGCGGAGATGCTCTCCCGCGAGACTGACATGACTTACGATCCGGCGGTCAGCCGCGCCTCGATCGAGATGATCTGGAGCCTTTGGCGCAAGAAGGCGGGCAGCGTGCTCATTCCCGGCCACGATCTTCCCATGACGCAGCAGGACGGGCGCATCACCTATCTCGGCAGTCGGCAGGCCGCGATCACGGCGTGGTATGGCGACGACATGCAGACGACGACCCGCTTCGAGCTTACGGTTTGACGGGGCAAGGCGGTGGCTTCGTCAGGGCGACAGAAGCGCTTTTCGTTCGGCGCGCTGCTGCGCGAGGCGCTTCGCGGCCACTCGGGCTGGCAGCCGCAGTGGCGCGATCCGGAACCGAAGCGGTCCTATGATGTTGTGATTGTCGGTGCGGGCGGTCACGGTCTGGCGACCGCCTACTATCTTGCCAAGGAGCACGGCGTGCGCGACGTCGCCGTTCTGGAGAAAGGATGGCTCGGCGGCGGCAACACGGGCCGAAACACCACGATCATCCGGTCGAACTATCTTTGCGAGGAGTCGGAGGCGCTCTATGAGCACGCCATGAAGCTATGGCGCACGCTGTCCGACGAGCTCAACTACAACGTCATGTACTCGCCGCGCGGCGTCATGATGCTCGCCCACAGCGAGCACGATGTCCGCGTCTTCAAGCGGCATGTGCACGCCAACAGGCTCGCAGGCATCGACAACGAGTGGCTCGACCCAGAGGCGGCCCAGCGCGTTTGCCCCATACTGAACATCTCGGATGACATGCGTTATCCGGTGTTGGGCGCTGCCTTACAGCGGCGCGGCGGAGTTGCGCGTCATGACGCCGTCGCCTGGGGCTATGCGCGCGCCGCCGATCGGCTCGGTGTCGACATCATCCAGAACTGTGAGGTGACGGGGATCGTGCGTTCGCCGCAGGGAGCGGTCGAGGCCGTGGAAACGACGCGCGGTCGCATCGGTGCCCGCAAGATCGGCGTCGTGGCGGCGGGTCACACCTCGGTCATCATGGGGATGGCGGGACTGCGGATGCCGCTGGAGAGCTTCCCCTTGCAGGCGCTCGTCTCGGAGCCGGTGAAGCCGGTGATGCCGTGCGTGGTCATGTCCAATACCATCCACGCCTACATGTCGCAGTCGGACAAAGGCGAGCTCGTCATCGGTGCCGGAACGGACGCCTATGTCTCCTACTCGCAGATTGGCGGGCTACACGTGACGACGCACACGCTGGAGGCGATCTGCGAACTCTTTCCGGTGACGCGCCGTCTCAAGATGCTGCGAAGCTGGGGCGGCATCGTCGACGTGACGCCCGATCGCTCGCCGATCATCGGGTTGACCCCGGTGCCGGGCCTCTTCGTCAACTGCGGCTGGGGCACCGGCGGCTTCAAGGCGACGCCGGGATCGGGCCACGTGTTCGCGGCGACGATCGCGACCGGGGTTCCGCATCCGATTGCAGCGCCGTTCACGCTCGAACGCTTCACCAGCGGACGTCTCATCGACGAGGCGGCAGCCGCTGCGGTGTCGCATTAAAGGAATGATCCGGAGGAAGGTTCGGTGTCGAAAGGATCAAGCGTATTCCAGCCTGCCGATGTCGCCGAGACGAACAGCTCGACATATCCTGAGCCTTTTCGCCAAACGCAGCGCAAGCGGCACTATCGGCGCCTTGGTCAGTTCGGGGGGCTCAGCAACTTCGGCGTCAATCTCGTCCGGGTGGAGCCGGGCGGACAATCGTCGGCGCGTCATGCCCACAGCCGGCAGGACGAGTTCGTCTACGTGCTCTCGGGCGAACTGGTGCTCGTCACGAATGCAGGCGAGGAAATCGTGACGCCGGGAACGTGCATCGCTTTTCCGGCCGGAACCGGCGATGCGCACCACTTCCTCAACCGCAGTGCGGCGGATGCCTCCTTTCTCGTGGTCGGTGATCGAACGGCCGGCGACGAGGTGAGCTACCCCGACATCGATCTCGCTTGGCGGGAGGGGCCTGAAGGCGTCAAGGCCTATGTCCGAAAGGACGGCACGCCCTATCCGTATCTGCCGCCCGACTGAGGTCGCCGCCATGCTTCTCATTCCATGCCCATTTTGCGGCGAGCCGCGTCCCGAGATCGAGTTCCGCTACGCCGGAGAAGCGCACATTTTGCGCGCACCTGAGCCGATGCGACGCTCCGACGAGGAGTGGGCGGATTATCTCTACATGCGCACGAACCCGAAGGGCTGGCACCGCGAGCGCTGGTACCACGTCCACGGCTGCGGCCGCTTCTTCAACGCGCTGCGTCACACCGTGACGGACCGGATCGCCGCGACCTATAAGCCCGGTGAGCCCCCTCCCGAGCCGCCCGCAGCGATCCGTGGCGAGGACGTCCCGTGACCGAGACACGTTCTTCGCCCCCGAGGCAGCGTTTCCGCCTGGCGTCCGGCGGGCTCATCGACCGCAGCCGGCCGCTCGCCTTCACGTTCGATGGCGTTCGCCTTTCGGGGTATCAGGGCGACACGCTCGCCTCGGCGCTCATTGCCAACGGCGTCCACCTCGTCGGTCGCTCCTTCAAGTATCACCGGCCGCGCGGCTGTCTGTCTGCGGAGAGCGCCGAGCCGA
>CAYWBX010000078.1:0-1348 GCA_964456015.1 uncultured Hyphomicrobiaceae bacterium
TCTGAGCGAGGCCTCGAACAGATCGTGGACGAGTTGGGCGGCCTCGCCCGCCCGCCGCCGGTTAGCGCGCTCCTCGAGCTTCGCCTTGATGAGATGGGCCACTGCGAGCACCGAAGCGGCCGGCGGTCGCGGATCGAGTCCCGATTTGCGCGTCCGTTCGCCCGACTTAATGAGTTCGCGGACGATTCTGCGTCGCTGCTGGCGGCTGTCGTGCCCCACGTTTCCCCCTGCGGCGTTACGAGCAGGTGCCGCCACCATGCACACAGAACTTCGCGCAATTGGGATGGCAGAGCTTCACCGCTCCGTTGGCGAACATGCCGCCATCCGCATCCGCTGCCAAGGTAAGCGTCGTCCCCATCTCAAATTGCGGGTCATAGGGTAACAGCGTGCAGGGCAGAACGACCGGGGCGGGCGCACCGCGTCGCTTCACAATCATCCGGCTCGAGGCGCACATCAGGTCTTCGGGGGTTTTGCCCAGTGAGACCCAGCCCTCCTCCGTGATCTCGGGGATCTCATGGCTGCCATCCATCTCGGGCAGCAGCGTCAGCTGTTTCGGGTCTAAGGGGTTGATCGGCCAGCCGCGACCGGCAATGAGCCCTGCATAGCCCGTTCGCGTCTCCGCTTCGGTTTCGTGCCAGCAGGTTCGCCCGGCGATGGCAAGGCTGAAGCCATTTCGAGCAAGCCAGTCGAGGCCGGCAAGCGTGCGGGCAAACGTCCTGGCCCCCCGTTCGGCTTCGTGCAACTCCGCCGTGTAGTGATCGAGGCTCACGCGGACCACGAGGCGCGAACCAAAGCGCTTGTTCAAGGAGAGGAGTCCGCTCTTGACCTTTGGCCGCTGCATTGGCTGCAAACCATTGGTGAGCACGAGTACCGAAAAGCCGCGTTTGAGTGTTTCCTCGAGAATCTCGAGCATCTGCGGGTTCATAAATGGCTCGCCGCCCGTGAAGCCAATCTCGCGCGTGCCCAGATTCGATGCCGCGATCTCGTCCAGAAACGGGATCACGTCGCCGCACGTCAGATACTCGAGGCGGTCATTGCTCGGGCTTGATTCAATGTAGCAGTTGACACAGGCGATGTTGCAGAGCGTGCCCGTGTTAAACCAAACGGTGTCCAATTTTTTCAGTCGGACTTTCGCCCGGGGCTCCCCGGAGGCTGTCGTGTCGGGGTCGGCGAATTTTGCGCGACCGGGACGGACCCGGGCGAGGATGCTGTCGGCAGTCAAGGGAGAACCTCGGTCCTGGCGTTGTCGTTCCTGCTTGGTGCCCTGAAAGGCCCATTGAACCTAGCAGTTCCCGCGTCCGGCCGGCATCACGTTCCGATCACGAAGTGTCGCATCGCGCCGGGACCT
>CAYWBX010000078.1:1358-9070 GCA_964456015.1 uncultured Hyphomicrobiaceae bacterium
CGCTGCCGTGCACGGCCCGCGAAATTTCGCTGCTGGCAGTCATTGGTGTAGATTGATGCCCGGAAAAGATTGGGCGCCGCAATGAACAAGCCAGAGCGATTTGACACCATCAGGAACGTGATGCTGGCCATGGGCCGGCGTGCGCGCGCGGCGCAGCGGCAGATGGCCCTGGCCTCGACCCAGGCCAAGAATGAGGCGCTGGTCGCAGCCGCTGCCCGCCTGCGCGCGGCGATACCATCCGTTCTGGCCGCCAATGCCCACGATCTCGAGGCTGCGCGCGCCCGCGGGACGGCCGGCTCCTTTCTCGACCGGCTGGCGCTTGATCGGGACCGCATCGAGACGATCGCGCGCGGACTCGAGGAGATTGCCGCCCTGCCGGACCCCGTTGGTGCCGTCATGGCCTCCTGGCGACGCCCGAACGGGCTCGCGATAGAGCGCGTCCGCACGCCGCTGGGTGTGATCGGCATTATCTTCGAAAGTCGGCCGAACGTGACGGCCGATGCCGGCGCCCTTTGCCTCAAGTCCGGCAACGCCGCCATCCTGCGTGGCGGCTCCGAGAGCCTTCACTCAAGCCGCGCAATTCATGACTGTCTGCTTCGCGGGCTTGCCAGCGCCGGCCTGCCGGACGCCGCCGTCCAGCTTGTGCCGACGGCAGATCGCGAGGCTGTCGGTCTGATGCTGTCGGGGCTCGAGGGGGCCATCGACGTCATCGTGCCGCGCGGCGGCAAGAGCCTGGTCGCCCGGGTCCAGGCGGAGGCGCGCGTGCCGGTTTTCGCTCACCTGGAAGGAATTTGTCACACGTACGTCGACCGCGGGGCTGATCTAAAAATTGCCATCCCATTGGTCCTCAACGCGAAATTGCGCCGCACGTCGGTTTGCGGGGCAACCGAATGCCTGCTGGTCGATCGTGGTGCGCCTGCGGATTACCTGACGCCGCTCGTCAAGGCGCTCCTCGATGCCGGTTGCGAGGTGCGCGGCGATGCTGCGACGGTCGCGTGCGATCCGCGCGTCAAGCCGGCCGCCGAGGACGACTTCGGGAAGGAATTTCTCGACGCCGTGATCGCGGTTCGCACCGTCAACGGAGTCGACGAAGCAATCGAGCACATCGCCCGCTATGGCTCTCAGCACACCGACTGCATCGTGACCGAAAGCCACGATACGGCGGAGCTGTTTCTGCGCCGCGTCGATTCGGCCATCGTGCTCCACAATGCCTCGACACAGTTCGCAGACGGTGGGGAATTCGGAATGGGCGCCGAGATCGGCATCGCGACCGGACGCATGCACGCGCGCGGGCCGGTGGGCGTCGAGCAATTGACGAGCTTCAAATACGTCGTGCGCGGCAACGGGCAAATCCGGCCGAAGTGAGGTCGCGGGCCGGCCGATTCTGCCATTCGGCCGTTCATTGGTCGCGTTCGCTCAGCGACCTTCGCGACGGCAAGCCGGCAGCGCTTCGAGCAGGCGGGTGAGCGTGGCCCTAGTCGAAAGGTCGATCCGGCCGTCGACCCGCGCCGGGCGGAAGTGCCGCTGGAAGGCCGCGACGACAGATGCTGTACGCGCGTCCGGCTCCCCTGTCACATCGACGCCGTAGCCGTAAGCGGCAAGATCGCGCTGCACCTGTGCGACTTCCGCTGACGTCGGCGCGTACAGCCGCTCCGCCACTGCGTCCAGGATCGGCTCCGGCATCACCCAGTGACCGACACCCTCGCCGGCAAGCCATGCCCAGTCGAACTTCTCGCCGGGATCGATCTTTCGGTCCGGCGCGATGTCGGAATGCGCAAGCACGCGCTCGGGCGCAATCCCGTTCCGGCTGACAATGTCGCGCGACAGCGCGGCCACTGCCTGCATCTGGGGCAGCGGGAAATCCGGATAGCCGAGTTCATGCCCGGGATTGTGGATCTCAATGCCGATCGATCTCGAATTGACGTCGGTCTCGCCTCCCCAGGAACCTGCCCCGGCGTGCCAGGCACGATCGGCCTCGGCCACCATTTGGGTGATCGTCCCGTCGACGTCGACGACATAGTGACAGGACACGCGTGACTCGGCGCGCGCCAGCCAGTCGATCGCGCGTTCGCACGAGACCATGCCAGTGTAGTGCAGAAGGAGCATGTCCGGACGCACGCCGCCGCGTCGCGGCTCGCAGTTCGCGGCTGCGTGAACCCGCCGCACCAGTCTGCTGTCAGGCTCTTTGATCAAAGCCCACGCTCCTGGGCGATGGTGTCATAAGCGGCGTTGATCGCCGCGAGCTTACGCTCCGCGACGGCGACGAACTCTGCCGGAATGCCGCGAGCCGTCAGCCGGTCCGGATGAGTCTCCCAGACAAGGGCCCGGTGCCGCGCTCGGATCTCGTCGGCGCTGGCGTCCGGCGTCAAGCCAAGAACGGCATAGGGGCTCGAGGCTTCGGCGACGAAGAGCGAGCGGATATGCGCGAGATCGGATGCGGGAACGCCGATCAGGCGTGCCGCCAGGTCGATATGCGCTTCCTCCCGCTCGTGCAGGACGCCGTCCGCCGACGCGATGACGTACAGCGCCTCGACGACGTCGCGGCCAAGCCCGCCGTCCCCCTGAAAAAGGGCGCCGATCTGCCGGGCATAGGCCTCGAAGCCGGCGACGCTCTGCTTGGCGAGATCAAACAGTCGCCGGACGTTGGCCTCTTCCTCCGGCGGCACCACCACGATGCGCTTGAAGGCTTCCACCTCATCCCAGGTGACGGCGCCGTCCGAGCGCGCCATTTTTGCAAGCAGCGCGATGAGCGCCATCGTGAAGCGAACATCGGCCTGCGGGTGAAGGCCGGCTTTCTTGTTGGCCGCGCCGGCTTCTCCGCTGTCGGCGGTGAAGGTTCCCGGCCAGCTCGCCGACGAGACGAAATCCGTCAATTTCTGCCATAACGTCATGGTGCGGAGTGCGGTGTCCTTAGTTTGCGCCCGGCTATGGCCGGGATGCCCTGACGGCGGGTGGGCACAGACCTCGTCGGCACAAACGCGCCGAGGCTCGAAGTGAGCCGGCTCGGGCTCGACAAAGCCCACGCGGCGCGACGCGACTTCATGCAGAAGTATGTGCGAGCCGGATTGGATCGCAAGGAGGCTGATGCACGCATATAGATACTTTCGATCGGATGCACCCCAGCCGCCGATGCCCCGCCGCTGCATTTGGGGCGAACAAGGACCGGTCCCGCGGGCACGGAGCGGTGGCGACGAGGGGATGTTTGCGCCGATGCCGCCGATCTGGTGCGCTTCGAACTTGCGGCGACGAGCCGCCTGGGCTCGGTGCCTGGCGCCGACCGGATCGCTCGAACGAACTGAGAGAGCGACCCCATCGGGAACAGCAAGCCGCCCAATCGGCGAGGCGCGGACGCCCGGTGGGCCCGAGCACCTGTTCGCTCGTCTCCGGTGGCAGGCGAAGCGCCCGGACTATCCCCCCTGTCACCTTTCGCCATCCTGCATCAGGCGTCGGCGCGTTCGGCATTCTCGAAGGCTTCGGTCGCCGCAAGCCACCGCTCCTCGGCCTCTGCCAGCAGCTTGCCCTTGCGACCGCGCTCAAGGGACAGCTTTTGCGCCCTTTCCGGCTGGTGGACATAGAGGTCCGTGTCTGCGAGGTCGGCGTCGATCTGGCTGAGTTCCGCTGCAAGCTGCTCGACGAGCTTCTCCGCCTCCTGCATGGCCTTCTTGAGCGGGGCCAACTCCTTGCGCCGTTCGGCTGCGCCCCGACGCTGCTCGAGGCGGCTCACCCTCGCATCGCCGTTTGCCGTACCACGGGCGGGCGCTTTGCGATTGAGGGCTCCGCGCTCGGCAAGAAGCTCTGCTCGGTAGCTGTCCATGTCGCCGTCGTAGGGATTGACCGTTCCCCCCTTGACGATCCAAAGCCGGTCCGCCGAGGCGTCGATGAGATGCCGGTCATGACTGATTAGGATGACCGCGCCCTCGTAGGCGTTGAGCGCCTGCACCAGCGCCTCGCGGCTGTCGACGTCGAGATGATTGGTCGGCTCGTCCAGGATCAGCAAATGCGGGGCATGGAACGTCGCGATCGCGAGGAGAAGTCGCGCCTTTTCCCCGCCGGACAGGTGCTCCGCGCGTACGTCCGCCTTGTCCGCCCCAAAACCCCAGATGCCGAGTCGAGCGCGCTTTTGCGCCTCCGTCGCCTCGGGCATAAGGCCTGAGATGACGGCGTAGGGCGACGCGATGGGGTTCAGTTCATCGAGCTGATGTTGTGCGAAGTAGCCGACGGTGATCCTTCCAAGTCCCCAGACCTCGCCAGAAATCGGCGCGAGACGTCCGGAGATGAGCTTGGCGAACGTCGACTTGCCGTTGCCGTTCTGACCGAGCAGCGCGATGCGGTCATCCTGGTCGATGCGCAACGTCAGGTTCTTCAAGACCGGCCGATCCGGCAGATAGCCGACGGCCGCATCCTCGAGACGCAGGATTGGGCTTGCCAGCATCTTCTGCGGCGACGGGAAGTGGAACGGAGCCACGCGTTCTTCCGCCTGGGCGGCGATCGGCTGCATCCTCGTCAGGGCCTTGATGCGACTTTGGGCCTGCGCGGCCTTGGATGCCTTCGCCTTGAAGCGCGCGATGAACGCCTCGATCCGCCGCCGGTCGTCGTCCTGTTTCTTCTTCAGCCTGAGTTCGAGCCGCTGGCGCTCGCGCCTCGCCTCTTCGAAGTCATCGTAACCGCCGGAATAGAGCGTGAGCCTGCCGCGATCGAGATGCAGGATATGGCCGACCGCGCGATTGAGCAGGTCACGATCGTGGCTGACAAGCAGCACCGTGTGCGCGTAGTTCCTGAGATAGCTTTCGAGCCACAAAGTGCCCTCAAGATCGAGGTAGTTCGTCGGCTCGTCGAGGAGGAGGATCTCGGGCTCGAGAAACAGAACCGCTGCCAGCGCAACGCGCATCCGCCAGCCGCCGGAGAATTCCCTGCAGGGACGTCGCTGGGCGGCCTCGTCGAAGCCAAGGCCGGCCAAGATCTGGGCCGCTCGCGCAGGCGCCGAGTGCGCGCCGATGTCAACAAGTCGCTCCTGGATGAGTGCGATCCGCTCGGGATCGACCGCAGTCTCGGCCTCGGCGAGGAGTTGCGCGCGCTCCCGATCCGCGGCGAGCACCCAATCGATCAACGTTTCCTCGCCGCCCGGCGCTTCCTGCGCCACGTATCCGATGCGCGCACCACTCGCCGTAGTGATCGAGCCGCCATCCGGGGCGAGTTCGCCCGTGACAAGCTTCAGAAGCGTCGATTTGCCCGCCCCGTTGCGCCCGACGAGGCCGACCTTGTGTCCGGTCGGGATGCCGACGGTCGCCCCATCGAGGATCAATCTGCCCTCGATCCGGTATGTCAGATCGTTGATGTGAAGCATGACGGCCGCTTTACATCATCCGAGCGATCGGCGCACCAGCTTCGCCCCTTCGCTCAGCGCCTTGAGCTTGCCGAACGCAATTTCCCTCGGGAGATACTTCATGCCGCAGTCGGGTGCAGGCATGAGTTTTTCGGCGGGCAGGTAGGCGAGTGCCGACCGGATCCGTTCCGCCACCAGGTCGGCCGTTTCGACCGTCGTGTCGGCAAGATCGAGCACGCCCAGCATCACGGTCTTAGGGGCAAGATCCCTCAGCACGCCGAGGTCGAGGCGTGGCTGAGCCGCCTCGATCGAGATGGTCTCGGTGATGCTGTCCGCGAGCTCCGGAAGGAAAGCGTAAGTCGTGGGCTTGGTCTCGCCGGGAACGACCAGGCCATAGCCGAAACAGATGTGGACGACGGTCGGGACAGCGATGCCTGCGAGCGCCCGGTTGATCGCTTTCACCGCGTAGCGGCGTGCCGCGTCCGGGTTCTGGCGGACCCACGGCTCGTCGAGCTGGATCACCTGCGCACCAGCCCTGACGAGATCGCGTGCCTCCTCGTTGACCGCCTGGGCAAGGTCCATGGCGAGAGCTTCCTCGTCCCGGTAATACTCGTCCACTGCCTGCTGCGCCATGGTGAAGGGGCCGGGCAGCGTGATCTTGGCCGTCCGAGATGTGTTGGCGCGCAGGAACTCGACGTTGCGCACTTCGACCGGACCTCGCCGCCGGATTTTTCCGACGACGCGAGGCACCGGGGTCATCGCGCCGGAGCGGGCCTTCACGAAACCGGGGTTGTCGTAGTCCATGCCCTCCAATGCCGTGGCAAAATAATTTGAGTAGCTTTCGCGCCGGATTTCCCCGTCGGTGATGATGTCGATACCGGCCCGCTCCATGTCGCGGATGGCGACGACCGTCGCATCGTCCTGGGCCTGGCGGAGCCAGGGCTCGGGGATGCGCCACAACTCGGGAATGCGCGTCCTCGGCACGATCTTGGCGAGCTTCGAGCGGTCGATCAGCCAGTCGGGTTGCGGGTAGCTGCCGACGACCGAGGTCGGCAAAATCGGCAACGGCATCGGGCGTCTCCGGCATCGTTCGCGGATTGTCGCGCGGGTTTGGCGCTTCGAGGATGCCAGGATAAGCTCGCGCCTCGAATATGGCGAGCCGGAGGACCCTCAATGCCGCGCATTACGACCGAGGAGGAACTGGACAGACTCTACGGAGCGCCGGCTCGCGCCGCCGTTGTGAAGGAAATCGACCATATTTCGGCGGACTATGCGGCTTTCATCGAGAAGTCGCCGTTCGTGATTGTCGCGACGGTCGGGCCCGAAGGGCTCGACTGCTCGCCGCGCGGCGATCCTCCGGGATTCTGCCGCATCGCGGACAACCGCACGGTGCTCATCCCGGACAGGCTCGGCAACAACCGTGTCGACAGCCTGCGCAACCTTGTCCGCGATCCGCGCATTTCGCTCCTGTTCATCATTCCGGGTATCGGCAACACGCTGCGCATCAACGGCCGTGCGGAAATCCTCGACGACCTCGACCTGCGCCAGTCGTTCGCGATGGGCGAGCGGGGCGACAAGCTGCCGCGCACCGTCATCAAGGTCATGGCCGAGCGCGTCTACTTTCAGTGCCCGAAGGCCTTCGTGCGCGGCCGCATCTGGGACCCGGCGACGCAGATCCCGCGGACCGCGCTTCCCTCCACGGGCGAGATTCTGGCGCGGCTCTCAAAAGGTGAGATCGACGGCGCCAGCTATGATGCAAACTATCCGCAGCGACTGAAGGACACCATCTACTGACGTTGTCCGTTTGCGGCCCGTGTTTAGGGCGGCTGCCTGCGAAACGGGAGGTGTGCCCTACGGCCTCACCAGCGCGCGCGTTACGATCCGCGTGCCGCCGCCCCAAAGCGGCAGGTGGGCCATCTTGACGCCAGGCCCGCCGGTGACGATTGGCACCACGCCGCGCGGCGATGGTGCGATTGCTCGACCGTCCACCCGCGTCGCCTCGAAAAGGTAGCGCTGGACGCGCGTGAGGTCCCAGCCGTGCCCGGCGATCTGGCGCGCAAGCTCCGGTGGCAGGATGAAGACCTGCTCCGAGGGTTCCGGCTGCTTGGCCGCACCGTTGACGCGGAACGCGGCGCGCATCGAGACCGCGACCGGGTCCAGGATCGCTTCCGGGCTGTCGCGGCCATCCGCCGGCAGCACTTCGGCGATGCCCGAGACAGCGAGCACGCTGATCGTCTCGTCGCCGGCCGAGAACCCGGCGCGCTCCGGCATCTGTGGCCAGCCAATTCCCGCTCCTTCCGCGAAACAGAAGCCGTATTTGCCCGGCTGGCCGAGCGTCGCCATGTCGCCGCTTTCGGCGCGTGCGCCGCCGAAGTTGAGCAGAACGAGG
>CAYWBX010000079.1:0-641 GCA_964456015.1 uncultured Hyphomicrobiaceae bacterium
ATGACCGGCGCTTTCTCGAGCGATTGTCGCGCGCAACCGTCTGGCTCGATCGCGGCCGCACGCTGCGCCTGGACAAGGGATTCGCGGCCTTCGAAGCTTGGCGCGATGAGCGGATTGAGAACGAGCAGATCGAGCAGCACAAGCTTGATCGACGCATCGTGCGCGAAGAGCACTGGCTGCACGGCGGCGTCACGGCGCGCCGAAAGCGCAATGTCAACCGCCTCGCCCGTCTGGTCGAGCTGAGAAAGACGAAGCGCGACCTGCGCCCCCTTCAGGGCAACGTCCGCCTGCAGGCGATCGAGTCTGAGCGCTCCGGCAAGCTCGTCGTTGAAGCGGTGGGCCTCGCGAAGTCGCTCGGCGGATCGCCAATCGTGCGTGACCTGAGCCTGCGGATTGGCCGCGGTGACCGGCTTGGCATCGTCGGACCCAACGGGGCGGGCAAGACCACCCTGCTCGGCCTGCTCACGGGCTCAGTTCGTCCCGACGCAGGCTCGGTCAGGCTCGGCGCCGGCCTCGAGATGGTGACGCTCGATCAGCGCCGTGAATCGTTGAACCCCGCCTGGACCGTTGCCGAGGCATTGACGGACGGTCGCGGCGATCAGGTGATCATCAACGGACGCGCCCGCCACGTCGTCAGCTAC
>CAYWBX010000079.1:651-9022 GCA_964456015.1 uncultured Hyphomicrobiaceae bacterium
ACGTCCGAGCAGATCCGCACGCCGCTCGCCGCGCTCTCCGGGGGCGAGCGGGGACGTCTGATGCTCGCCCGGGCGCTGGCCAAGCCCTCGAACGTTCTGGTGCTCGACGAGCCGACCAACGATCTCGACCTCGAGACATTGGACCTTCTGCAGGAGCTGCTTCATGAATACCGGGGCACCATTCTTCTCGCCAGCCACGATCGGGACTTTCTCGACCGCATCGTGACATCTGTGCTCGCCTCGGAGGGCGACGGGCGATGGACGGAATACGCCGGCGGTTATTCGGACATGCTCCTCCAGCGCGGCGAACGCGCCTCGCCCCGTCAGTCCCCGCGCACCGGTCGGTCGCAGCCGTCCGCCGTCACGGCACGGCCGCAAGCCGTTCCGCCGCCGCCTCGTGGTCCGGCCCTGAAACGAAAACTGTCCTTTAAGGACAAGCACGCGCTCGAAACCTTGCCTCGGACGATGGCGGCGCTCGAGGCGGAGATTGCCGCTTTGACGAAAAAGCTTGCCGATCCACGCCTGTTCAGTGCCGATCCGGCGACCTTCGAGGCCGACGCCCGGCGTCTGGCCGCCGCCCAGTCCGAATTGGCGGAGGCCGAAGAGCGCTGGCTCGAGCTGGAGCTGATCCGATCGGAAATCGAGACCTGACCGCCGACTCGTGCGGCGCGCCGATGGTGCCGCAAGCAGGACTCGAACCTGCGACCCCCGCATTACGAATGCGGTGCTCTACCGGCTGAGCTATTGCGGCAATGCCGATAATCCAGTCACAAAGGGTCGGACCGACCGGCGATCGTCCGTTCCGAACGGCGAGAGGGATACTCGCAATCGTCCCTCGACGCAAGCATGACGGCTCGTCGACCGCGGCCGGCGCTAAGCCCAAAAGATTCAGATGGAGGCGGCCGCGCCGCAGTTGTTAGCATGCCAAGGCGAGTTTTGGAGGCGCCGGAATGCGGGTGGGAATCGAGGTAGGCGGCACGTTCACGGACCTTGTGGCAATCGGCCCCTCGGGCATCACCGTCACCAAGGTTCCAAGCACGCCCAAAGCACCCGACGAGGGGGCCTGGAACGCGCTCGTGGCGAGTGGAATACCGCTCGCCGCGATCAAGGATCTGGCCCATGGCTCGACCGTCGCAACCAACGCGGTGCTCGAGCGCAAGGGGTACCCGACGGCCTTCATCACCACCGCCGGCTTTCGCGACATCCTCGCCCTTCAGCGCCACGGCCGCAGCTCAATTTACGACCTAGAGTACCAGAAGCCCAAGCCGCCGGTCGAACGCGCGGACAGCTTCGAGGTCAGTGAGCGCATCCTGGCGGATGGCTCGGTCGCAAAACCGCTCGATCTGCAGGGCTTTGTCCGCGACATCATCCCGAGGATCGCAGCGGGCGGCTATCAGGCGGCTGCGATCTGTCTCTTGAACGCCTACGTCAACCCCGCGCACGAAGAAGCCTTGCGCGATGCGCTTCGCGCACATCTGCCGGACTGCCACGTCACCATCTCTTCGGACATCACCCGCGAGTTCCGTGAGTTCGAACGGGCCTCCACCACCACGCTATCGGCCTATGTCCAGCCGGTCGTCGATCGCTACATTGCCCGCTTCTCCGATCGCCTGCGCCGCAACGGCTTTTCCGGGCGCTTCTCGGTCATGCAGTCGAACGGCGGACGGCTGCCCGCCGAGGCCATGAAGGCGAACGCCATCAACGCGCTGCTCTCGGGCCCCGCCGCGGGTGTGATGGGTGCCGCGCGGCAGGCGTCGCGCTCGGGCTTTCGCAATCTCATCACCCTGGACATCGGCGGCACGTCGACAGACGTCTGTGTGGTCATCGACGGTGAGCCCCAGCTCACCCAGGAATTCCAGATCGATGGCCTGCCCATCCGCATCCCGGTGCTCGACATTCATACGATCGGCGCCGGCGGCGGCTCCATCGTGTGGATCGACGACGGCGGGATGCTGCGCGTCGGACCGCGCTCTGCCGGCGCCGATCCCGGCCCCGCCTGCTATGGCCGCGGCGGCAAGGAACCGACGCTGACCGACGCTCACGTCATTCGCCAGACCGTGCGCCCGGAGGCGTTCCTGGGCGGCCGGATGAAGATCGAGCCGGCAGCCTCGGCCCAGGTTTTCGGCCCGCTCGCACAACGGCTCGGACTATCCCTCGAGGCGGCGGCCGACGCTGCGGTCCAGCTCGCCAACGCCAATATTGTGCGCGCCATCCAGCTCATCTCCACCGAGCGCGGCCATGACCCGCGCGACTATGTTCTCGTCGCCTACGGCGGCGCCGGTCCGCTGCACGCTGCCCATATCGCCCGCGAGCTCGCCATCCCGACCGTCGTGATCCCGCCGAGCGCCGGCATCATCTCGGCTTATGGGCTCATTGCCAGCGACTTCCTCCAGTTCGACAGCGTCACGCGCCGCAGAGTGGTCGACTCCGAGGCGCCGTCCTTCCTTCGCGGCGTTTTCGCCGAGATGAAGGAGCGCGCCCGTGCACGGGCGGCCGCGACCGGGCTCGATGGGCGAATCGAGATGACGTTTACGGCGGATATGCGTTTTGTCGGTCAGGCTTTCGAGGTGCCGGTGACGTTTTCCGAGAAGGAGCTCGGAACGCTCACGCAGGACCGGATTCGCCGGCGGTTCGGCGATGCCCACCAGCGCGTCTATTTCTTCGGTGGCGACGCGGCAAAGCCGATCGAGTTTGTATCGTTCCGCGTGCGCGTGACGGCGCGCCCCGGAAAGGCGCCGCACCTCGAAGAGAGCGCGGCCGCGACCATCGCTGAGGGCCCGATCCGCCTGTTCGACGACCGCAGATGGCGGAACGGTCGGCTGCAAAGCCGCGCCGCCATGCGACGCGACGAGCGCATCACCGGTCCCGCCCTGCTTGAAGATCCCACGTCGACGCTGATCGTACCTGCTGGCTGGACGGCAATGCGCGATGCAGCGGACAATACGATTTTGACGTTCACGGGCTGATGGGCTCCCTTCGATGGCCGGCTGGAGCAGTCGCCCCCGACCGTTTCCAACGAGTCCGGGAGCCGTTGCGGAGCGAGACTTCAGGACGGCAAGCTGCCGGGAGGAATGAGATGCAAGACCGGGTGTCGAAAGCGAAAGCCGCGAGAAAAAGAAGCGAGGCGAGCCCTCGCGGTCCATCGGCGGCGACCGTGCTCGATCCTGTCGATTACGCCGTCATCAGTCAGGCGCTGATGGCCGCCGCCCGCGAAATGGGCACGAAGCTCGTCCGCTCCTCCTACTCGAACGTGGTTCGCGAGGCGCAGGACGCCTCTGCCGCCCTCTTCGACGCCGAGGGCAACGTCATCGCCCAGGCCGAGCTCATTCCGATGCAGCTCGGCCCGATGTCCGAGATCTTTCGCGCCTGCGCCGCCGTTCACCCGGTATCGACCTTGAAGCCCGGCGACTTCTACATCAACAACGATCCTTATGGCGGCGGCCAGCACCTGCAGGACGTGTTCATCTACTCGCCGATCTTCGTCGACGGCGAGATCATCGCCTTCGCCGGCACGACGGCGCATCATCTCGATCTGGGTGGTGGCAATCCCGGCCTTACCCCCGATGCCGCCGACGTTCACGCCGAAGGCATCATTTTCCCGCCCTCCGTCTATTCCTTCGATCGCGACTGGAACGGCGGGCCGCTCGAGCGCCTCGTCGCCGCCAACGTGCGCGTCCCGGATCAGACCATCGGCGACTTCTACGCTCAGTTCGCCGCCAACGCGATCGGTGATGCGCGCATTCGCCAACTGTGCGCCAAGTACGGGTCTTACAAGGTGAAATCCGCCATGCGCGAGCTGCTCGACTATACCGAGCGTCGCTTCCGCGCCGCGCTCAAGGACATCCCTGACGGCGTCTACCATGGCGAGGATGCGGTGGATGACGACGGCCTCGGCGACACGCCGCTCACCGTGAAGGCCACCGTCACCGTCAAGGGCTCCGCGATCAGCGTCGATTTCACAGGCACGTGCCCGCAAGTCACACGAAATCTGAATTGCCCGTGGGCATCGACGATTTCGGCATCCCTCTCGGCGATCAAGGCGGTTCTGACGAGCCCGGATATCCCATTCAATGAGGGCTTCAAGCGCCCGATCAAAGTCACCGCACCCAAGGGATGCCTCGTCAACCCGAATTATCCGGCGCCCGTCCGAGCGCGCATGCTGTCCGCCTATCGCTGCTTCAACGCCGTCATGAAGGCGCTGGCCCAGGTGGTGCCCGACAAGGTAATTGCAGGCGGCAACGACTCGACGGACGTCACCGCCATCTCGCATCTGCCGGAGGGCGGCGGCCGCTATCGCGTCTACCTTGAGATCTATGGCGGCGGCTACGGCGCCTCGCCGCGTGTCGATGGCTGCGATGCCGTCGACAGTCCGCTTTCCAACTGCACCAACACGCCCGTCGAGGCCTGCGACATGGACTTCGACTATTTCCGGATCATCGCCTACGAGCTCATTCCGGATAGCTGCGGTCATGGCCGGCGACGGGGCGGACTCGGCCTCAAGCGGTCGTTCGAAATCCTGAAGGATGGCGTCAACTTCGCCTGCTACTCCGACCGCATGAGGCTTGCTCCTTATGGCCTCTTCGGCGGCACCGACGGCCAGCGCGCGCGCATCGAAGTCCATCGCAACGGCAGAACGATGCGGCTGAAGAGCAAGGACCGCATCGACCTGCGGAAGGGCGATATTCTCACGCTTTGGACTGCGGGCGGCGCCGGGTACGGCAATCCGGCGGACCGCGAACCGGAGCGCATCGCCCGAGATCTGCGCAACGGCGTCATTACGCCGCAGTGCGCCCGTCGGCACTATCGGCCCAGCCAGCTCAAGGCAGGATCGTAAGCCATCCCCATTGGCTCCGCGGCGGGCGGCCGACGCGTTGGGACGAAAGGAGTCGCGGGATGGCTCGCAAAGGTCAGCTTCGCCTCGGCGCGTTCATGCGCCCGGTCAGCATCCACACCGCCGCCTGGCGCTATCCGGGGGGAACGCCGGATGCGAACTTCAACCTCTCGGCACGCACGCGCTACATCCGCAAGCTCGAGTCCGGGAAGTTCGACGCCTTCTTCATGGCCGACCACCTGGCGGTGCTCAACATGCCCATGGAGGCGTTGAAGCGCAGCGCCACGGTGACGTCCTTCGATCCGCTGACACTGCTACCGGCGCTCGCCATGGTGACCGAGCGGATCGGCCTCATTGCCACGGCTTCCACGACGTTCGAGACGCCCTATCTCATCGCGCGCCGGTTCGCTTCCCTCGACCACATCTCCAAGGGGCGCGCGGGATGGAACATCGTCACCACATCGAATCCCGACGCCGCGTTGAACTTCGGCCTGGATCAGCACTTGGAGCACACCACCCGTTACCGGCGCGCACGCGAGTTTTTCGACGTCGTGACGGGTCTGTGGGACAGCTGGGCCGACGACGCCTTCATCCGGGATGTCGAAAGCGGCATCTACTTCGATCCCGATCGGATGCACACCCTCAATCACAGAGGCGAGTTCTTCAAGGTCCGCGGCCCCCTCAACATCGCCCGACCCGTCCAGGGCTGGCCCGTCATCGTCCAGGCCGGCGCCTCCGATGCTGGCAGGCAACTGGCGGCCGAGACGGCCGAGGTCGTTTTCGCGGCCGGTGGCCCGTTGCCGGAAGGCCAGAAATTCTATGCCGACATCAAGCAGCGAATGGACGCGTTGGGCCGCCCCCGTGAGCACCTGAAAATTCTGCCAGGGGCCTTCGTTGTGCTGGGACGCACGCTCGATGAGGCGCGCGAGAAACGCGCCCGCCTCGACGGCCTCGTCCACTACGAGAGCGGGATTGCCGCACTCTCAATTGCGCTCGGCACGGATGCTTCGAAATTCGATCCCGACGCCCCCTTGCCCGAGATCCCCGAAACAAACCAGAGCAAGAGCGGACGCGAACGGGTCTTGGCGCTGGCGAGGCGCGAAGGCTTGAACGTTCGCCAACTCGCCGGCCGCCTCGGCGGCTATGGAGGTCTCGGAATGGTCGGCACCCCCAAAATGGTTGCAGATCAGATGCAGGAATGGTTCGAGAGCGAAGCCTGCGACGGCTTCAACGTGATGTTTCCTTATCTGCCCGGCGGCCTCGACGAGTTCGTCGATGGCGTGATTCCCGAGCTGCAGCGACGCGGCCTGTTTCGCCGGGAGTACGAAGGCGCAACGCTGCGCGATCATCTCGGCTTGCCTCGACCGGCGAACCGCTTCTTTCCGCATCCGCGGCAGGCGTGAGCCCTCAGGGGCGCGGTGACGCCGCCCGTCTCAGCCGATCATTGATGGCAGCTCCGAGACCGACATTCGGGACCGGCATGACGGCGATCGCAGCAACGCCGGTACGGTCGAGATCGCGGAGCGCGGCAAAAAGATTCGCAGCCGCCTCGACAAGATCGCCGCTCGGACTGAGATTGATCATCGGCCCCGTGTGGGAGGGGACGTCGGCGCCGAAAGCGAGCAGCGCCTCGTCCGCATCCGCGTGACGGGCGTTGAGCCTCACCCGCGCGCGCGGCGCGTAGTGACTGGCAAGCTGGCCCGGCGACGACGGCCGCTGCCCGGCGTCCGAACTCGCTGCGACCTGCACGCCCAGGATGTCGGCCAGCTCCTCGGCCGTCACGGCTCCCGGTCGCAGCAGCAGCGCCCGCTCGCCGCTGGCGTCGACCACCGTTGACTCGACGCCGTGCCGGCTCGGTCCGTCGTCGAGCACAAGCGCGACCTCGCCGCCGAGATCATCCATCACATGCGCCGCCGTCGTGGCGCTGACATGACCCGACTTGTTCGCTGACGGCGCGACGATCGGCCGCCCCGCGGCCGCAATGAGCGCGCGCGCCACCGGATGAGCGGGCACGCGGATCGCCACGGTCTCAAGGCCTGCCGTCGCCAGCTCCGAGACGGGGCAGTCGGGCCGTCGCGGAACCACGAGGGTCAGCGGCCCCGGCCAGAAGGCCTCCGCAAGCCGCCGCGCAAGCCGATTGAACGCCCCGACGCGCTCGGCCGCCGCTCTGTCCTCCACATGCACGATCAGCGGATTGAAGCGCGGCCGGCCCTTCGCCGCAAAAAGACGCGCGACCGCCCTTCCATCGGTCGCATCGGCCCCGAGCCCGTAGACGGTCTCGGTTGGAAATGCGACCAGCCTGCCGTTGCGAAGGAGCTTCGCAGCCTCAGCAATGGTTTCCGGGGTCGCCCGCACGATCGGCATCGGTTGCTGTATCCGGGTTGAGGTGCCTTTATCTGAGATGCCGGTTCGGCCTATGGTGCCCGCCACACGCCGACACGCCCTTCGACGCACACGCACGGGGTTTCGATGACCTATCAGGCTCCAGTAGACGACATCATGTTCGCGCTCAAGACGGCCGCCGACCTGCCCGGCTTGATCCAAGAGGGCATCGTCTCCGTGGACGAGGAAACGATCCGCGCCGTCATCACGGAGGCCGGCAAGTTTGCCGCCGAAGTCCTGGCGCCGCTGGCCCGCACCGGCGATCAAGTCGGCTCCAGGCTGGTCGACGGCGTTGTCGAGACCCCTCCCGGCTGGCGCGAAGCCTACAACGCCTTCACCGAAGGCGGCTGGGCGTCGCTGGCCGCACCGGAGGATCTCGGCGGACAGGGCCTGCCCGAGATCGTCTCCATGGCCGCCTGCGAGATCTGGAACTCGGCCAATCTGGCGTTCGGCCTTTGCCCGCTTCTCACTCAGGGCGCCATCGACGCCGTCTCGGCCCACGGCAGCGAGGAGCTGAAGCGCCTCTATCTCCCCAAGATGGCAACGGGCCAGTGGACAGGCACGATGAATCTGACCGAGCCGCACGCCGGCTCGGACCTCGGCTTCCTGCGCACCAAGGCCGTCCCGCAAGGTGACGGTACTTACCGCATCACGGGGACGAAGATCTTCATCACCTATGGAGATCATGAGCTCACCGAGAACATCATCCATCTCGTTCTGGCTCGCCTGCCCGATGCGCCGCCAGGGACGCGCGGCATTTCGCTGTTCCTCGTTCCGAAGGTTCTGGTCAACAAGGACGGCTCGCTCGGAGAACGCAACGACGTCGTCTGCGCGAGCCTCGAACACAAGCTCGGCATCCACGCTTCGCCGACCTGCGTCATGAAATATGGCGAGCGCGGCGAAGGCGCGGTCGGCTACCTCGTCGGCCAGGAGAACCGCGGCCTCAACACCATGTTCATCATGATGAACGCCGCGCGCCTTGCCGTCGGCGTGCAAGGCGTCGCGATCGCCGAGCGTGCGACCCAGCAGGCCCTCGCCTATGCCAGGGAGCGCAAGCAGGGGCGTTCCCCGCGGGGCAAATCCGGTGAGATGAGCCCCATCATCGAGCACGCCGACATCCGGCGCAACCTGATGACCATGCGATCCCTGACGCAGGCC
>CAYWBX010000080.1:0-7295 GCA_964456015.1 uncultured Hyphomicrobiaceae bacterium
GCGTCGCGGCGCCGCGTGGGTTGGCGGAGTGCTGCCGCCGCAGAACGTGCTGCTCACGTCGATCCCTGTCTTGCGGCGCCGCACATCGGCTGTCTCGGAAGTCCCCAGTCGCAGTGTCGGGCGAGGGAGCGAAATCGGTCAAGGTGTGATCGCGCACCCTGTCGCCGGCGCTCCACAGCGCTGCGAATTGATCCCCTCAAGAGCTTAAGACGTGCTCCCCGAGCCTCTGCGCTGGCAGCCTTTGACCGTCAGCGACGTTGGTCCTCGCGGATCAACGCGGCCCCCTTCTCGGCGCTCATGATGGTGGGCGCGTTGGTGTTGCCGGTGGTCACTGCCGGCATGATCGAGGCGTCGATCACCCGGAGGCCCGACAGTCCCCGCACACGCAGCCGCGAATCGACCACCGCCGACGGATCTTCGCCCATCTTGCAGGTGCCGACCGGGTGATAGATCGTCGTCCCGAAGTCGCGGATGTATTGGGTCAATTCGGCATCGCTCACCACATCCGGCCCGGGCACGATCTCCCCGGCCGAGTGGGCTGCAAAAGCAGGTTGCGCAAAAATTCGCCGTGCCTGCGCGATGCCGGCGAGCGCGACCCGGATGTCGCTCTCGGCCGCAAGATAGTTTGGCTTGATGACCGGCCGCACATGAGGGTCGGGCGAGACCGCCATGATCGTGCCGCGGCTCTCGGGTCTCGCGATCGAGACGGCGACCGTCGCGCCGGGCTCGCGCTCGAGTTCGCCGAACTTCTTGGGGTCGTAGCTCGCCGGCGAGAACAGGAGCTGGATGTCCGGCGCCTCGACGCCCTCGCGGCTGCGCGTGAAAACTTGCGCGCTTGACACTCCGAAGGTGAGCGCGCCTTTGCCCGTCACCACCCACTTGAAGATTTCGCCGAGAAGCGGCAGCCCGCGCGAGAGGCCATTGATTGACGTCGCGTTCTTCAGGCGGTGCGAGATGCGCGTCGCGTAGTGATCGGAGAGGTTCGCGCCGACGCCCGGCAGGTCGTGCAGCACTTCGACGCCGATTGATTTCAGATGCGCGGCCGGACCGATGCCCGACACCTGCAGAAGATGAGGCGAATTGATCGATCCGGACGAGACGATCACTTCCCGTCTGGCCTTGACGTCGATTTCGCGCGTCATGTGATCGATGCGCACACCGGTGCAGCGTTTGCCCTCGAGCAGGAGCTTGAGCGCCGTCGCGTTGGTGACGATCCGCAGGTTCTTCCGTCGCCGCGCCTCGCGCAGAAAAGTTTGCGCCGTTGACCCGCGGAAGCGGCCGTTGCGCGACATCTGCGAATAGCCGACGCCGTCGGCGGGCGTCTTGCCGGACAGATCCTTTAAGAAGCGATGGCCGGCCTGCTGTGCGGCCTCGACAAAGCGGTGCGTGATCGGCAGCACGGTGCGATAGTCTTCGATGAGCAGCGGACCGCTCTTGCCGCGGTAGGCGTCCTCGCCGGGAGCATAGCGTTCGATCGCCTTGAAGTGCGGCAGGCAGTCCTCGTAGGTCCAGCCGCGGCAGCCCATCTGCGCCCAGTTGTCATAATCCGCCGGGTTGCCACGCACGAACAGCATGCCGTTGATCGACGAGGAACCGCCGAGGACGCGCCCGCGCGGCCAGTGAATGGCGCGATTGCCTGTTTTCGCATCCGGCTCGCTGGCGTAGTTCCAGTTGACTGCGGGATTGTAGAGAAGCTTCAGCACGCCGGCGGGCACGTGAATCATCGGGTGCAGATCCCGCGGCCCGGCCTCGAGCAAAATGACCTCCGAGCCGTCGGCCGACAGGCGGTTGGCCAGCACGCAGCCGGCTGAACCCGCGCCAATAATCACGTAATCCGCTTCCATGCTCGTCTCCGGGGTCTTTCTGCCGCATTCGCTCCCTGTGTGCCAACAGACATGGCCGGCCGCGGCGGCGCACGGCCTGAATAGCCCATAAACAACGGCTTCAAACGCCGTTCAGGCGCACTTTGGCATGGTCGCCAGCGTCGGCACGCCGAAAGGTTTAGCCAAGTCCCCTGGAGAAGTCTCATGTCGATCCTGAAGACCAGCATCCTGACGTTCGGCCTCCTCGGTGTCAGTGCGGCCGGGGCCCTTGCCCACGATCAGCGCCTCATTGACCGCACGCAGGCGCAACAGATGCTTGCGATCGAGAAGCTGCGCCGTGCCGGCCAACTCACACGCCTCGAGTATCAGGCGCTGAAGGCCGAACAGGACCGCATCGCTGCCCTCGAGCTGAGCGCGAAGCGCGACGGCTACGTCTCCCCGCGCGAGTTTCGTGAGATCCGCGAGGCGCAGCGGTCGGCCGGCCGGCACATCGACGAGCTGAGCCACAACAGCCGGGTCAACTATTGGCGGCTGTGGAAATGGAACCACGGCGTGCGCTCGTGAGCCGGGTCTGGCGCGACGCGCACGCCTCATCGCGACGGCTGCCCAAAGTCCAAGGGGAGCGCCTCGGAGTCGAGGTGCCCCTTTGCGCAGTTCGGGCGATGCGTCGAGGCGCGTCGGCCCGGACCCGGTTGGACCGGCAAGCATTGCCGGAGCCGGCCGGCCGCCCTAGTCTCGCAGGTGCAGCAACGGGAGGAGCGCCTGTATGACGACTGCGAGCTCGGCTGGGGACGAGGCGGTTGCCAGGATCGCTGCGCGCCTCGGCGAGATTCCGGCCAAGGATTGGGATCGGCTCGCCAACCCGCCCGGTCTGCCATTCGATCCGTTCATCTCGCATGCCTTCCTGAAGGCGCTCGAGGATGCCGAGACGGTCTCGCGACGTACCGGCTGGCTGCCCCAGCACGTCGTTGTCGAAGAAGCCGGCGCCATCGTCGGCGTCATGCCTTGCTACCTCAAGAGCCACAGCCGCGGCGAGTACATCTTCGACTACGGCTGGGCCGAGGCCTACGAACGCGCCGGCGGGCGCTACTACCCAAAGCTCCAGTGCGCGGTGCCGTTCACACCGGTCCCGGGGCGCCGGCTGCTGGTCGGAAACACGCCGGACGCGGCCCGGCGCGAACGGCTGCTGCTGTCTGCGGCCATCGAGCTTGCGCGAGCACGCGACGTCTCTTCGCTGCACATCACGTTCCTCACCGAGGCGCAGTGGCAGCGCGCCGGGACCGCCGGGATGCTGCAGCGGACCGACAAGCAGTTCCATTGGTCGAATGCCGGCTACGACAGCTTCGCGGCATTCCTCGCAAGCCTTGCCTCCCGCAAGCGCAAGGCGATCCGGAAGGAGCGCGCGGAGGCGCTGTCAGCCGGAATCGAGATCGAGCGCGTGACCGGCAGCGCCATCACCGAAGCCCACTGGGACGCATTCTTCGCCTTTTACATGGACACCGGCGGTCGCAAGTGGGGCAGCCCCTATCTCAACCGCCGCTTCTTCTCGCTGCTCGGCGCCGCAATGGCGGACCGCTGCCTGCTCGTCATGGCGAAGCGCGACGGTCGCTACATCGCGGGCGCACTGAACCTGATCGGCAGTGACTGCCTCTACGGCCGCTACTGGGGAGCCATCGAGCATCACCCGTGCCTGCATTTCGAAGTCTGCTACTACCAGGCCATCGAGTTCGCCATCGAGAACAGGCTCGCGCGGGTTGAGGCCGGCGCCCAGGGCTAGCACAAGCTGGCGCGCGGCTACATGCCGACGCCGACCTATTCGGTGCATTGGATCGGCGATGCCGGCTTCCGCAAGGCGGTGGCGCGGTATCTCGAGGAAGAGCGCCGTCACATGGAAGAGCATCGCGCGGCGCTGGCAGCCTACGGCCCCTACCGTCGCCTGAGCGCCGATGAGGACGGCGCGGCGTAGGCAGCAGGTCCCGCAGACGGCCGCGGTGCGATCCGGCAAGCGTCGCCGAACTCAGCTCGCGGGTCCCGGGGTCGGGGCGGGTCGAAACGGGAGTGGTTCCGGGCTGTTGCGGCGGTCATGAAATGAACAAAGTACAGTTTCATGTTGCCCGCAGGGATTTCGCAAGTATCTGCCGGAGCCGATGATGTCCTCTCGCCTCTATGATCGCCTGCTGTCCATCCTCCTCGGGCCCGCGGTGAATGCCCCGCGGCAGGTTGCCGATGCGGACGCCAGGTTGGCGCTCGCCGCGCGCGAGCAGGGACGGCTCGACCGCCGCGCACCGTGTCCAGACCGCGCCGGCATGGCTGACGCGGCGGCGGCGCGGTCGGTCCGCTCATCGGCAGTCATGCGGCGGTGAGCGCCACGCGCGCCGGGTGGCGCGCGTGCCGGTCCCTTGCCCACCGACGAGACCATGACCAGCGCCGCGCGCGACGCGTCCGTTAACCAATATCTGCAAGTGTTTCAATGTATTGACCAGCGGTGAGCCGCCCTCGCAGCTCCATCGCGCAAGCCGGGGACCAGGCATGTTCGCGACCTTGATGAGCGCCCGCAGGTTCGCACCGCTTTTCTGGTGCCAGTTTCTCGCGGCATTCAACGACAATCTGTTGAAGCAGGGCCTGGTCGTCCTGATCACATTCTCGCTGGCGACCGCCGGCAAGGATTGGCTGGTGCCGCTCGCCGGTGCTGTTTTCATTGCGCCCTATTTCTTTCTTTCCGCGCTTGGCGGCGAGTTGGCGGATCGCCACGACAAGGCGGTCGTCGCGCGGTCGGTGAAGCTCGTCGAGATCGCCGCCGCGGGCATCGCCTGTGCCGGCTTCATTCTCCAGTCCATTCCCGTGCTGTTCCTTGCGCTGGCGTTGTTTGGCGTGCTCGGTGCCCTGTTTGGTCCGGTGAAGTACGGCATCCTTCCCGAGCAGCTGTCGCCTGCCGAGTTGTCGGCCGGCAACGCCCTGGTCGAGGGGGCGACGTTCTTGGCCATTCTCGGCGGAACCCTTGCCGCCGGGATGATGGTTGGCGACGCCCTCGGTCCCTGGATCATTTCGCTCGCACTCATTGCGATCGCGGTCGCCTGCTGGGCGTCTGCCTGCGCTATCCCGAGAATTGGCGCCGCCGATCCCAACCTTGCCATCACGCGAAACCCGATCACTTCCACGCAGCGGTTGCTTGCGCAGTTGAAAGCCGACCGTCGCCTGTGGGTCGGCGGTCACGTGACGTCATGGTTCTGGGGCGCGGGCGCGGTCGTCCTGTCGCTTCTGCCAGCCTTGATCAAGGACTGCTTCGGCGGCAACGAGCGGGTGCTCTCCCTGGCGATCGCCGTCTTCACGGTCGGCATCGCGCTCGGTTCGCTCGTCGCCGCTCGGGCCAGCCATGGACGCCCGAACATGGCCCTGGTGCCGGCGGGCGCCTTGCTGATGGGTCTCCTCTCGCTCGCCATCGCGTCGCTGACGTTCGGCGCCCCGATGCCTCCGGCCGGGACAATCGGGCTCCAGTCCTTTGTCGCGAGCCTTGGCGGTCTGCCGCTGCTGGGGCTGCTGCTGGCGCTCGCCTTCGCCGGCGGCCTCTACATCGTGCCGTCGTTTACCGCCGTGCAGGGCTGGGCGCCGGTCGGCAATCGCGCGCGCGTGGTCGCGGCGGTGAGCGTTCTCAATGCCGCCTACATGACGGTTGCCGCCGCGCTGGTAGCGCTGTTGCAAGGAGCCGGGATCAGCGTCGGCGCGGTCTTGGCATTGCTAGGCGCCCTGCATGTCGTCGCCTTTGCGCTTGTCCTCAAGGCCTGGGGACGCGACGGCGTGCAGGACTTCGGCCGATTCATCTTCAAGCTGTTCTTGCGTCTCGAGGTGCGCGGGCTCGAGAACCTGCCGAAAGAGGGCGAGCGCACCGTCATCGCGCCCAATCATGTCAGCCTGCTCGACGGGCCGATCCTGCACGCGATCTTTCCCGGCCATGCCGCGTTCGCCGTCGACACCGGCATTGCCCAGGCGCGCTGGGCGAAGCCATTCCTGAAACTGATCAAGGCGCTGACCATCGATCCGACGAAGCCGCTCGCGGCGCGTGCCTTGGTCAACGTGGTGAAGTCCGGCCAGACCGTGGTCATCTTTCCCGAGGGCCGCATCACCGTGACCGGTGGCCTGATGAAGGTCTACGACGGCACCGCCATGATTGCGGAAAAGGCGGACGCCTGGGTGGTCCCGGTCCGTATCGAAGGGCCTGAGCGTTCGCCGTTCGGCTATCTGCGCAAGACGCAGGTGCGGCGGACCTGGTTGCCGCGCACCACCGTCACCATTCTGCCGCCGCGCAAGATCACCCTCGACCCCGGGCTCAAGGGCCGCGTGCGCAGGCAGACGGCGGGTGCCCGGCTGCAGGACATCATGGTGGATACCGCCGTCGAGACGGCGCGCATTGACCAAACGCTTTTCTCGGCGCTCGTTGAGTCCCGCCGCCTGCGCGCCGCCGGCGGGTACGCCCTCGAGGACCCGATCGCGGGTCGGCTCACCTACGGCAGGCTGATCCTCGGCGCGCAGGTGCTCGGGGCCCGTCTTGCCGGCTTTGCGCCGGAGGGCGCGGCCGTCGGCGTCATGCTGCCGAATGCCAGTGCCGTCGCGGTTGCCTTTTTTGCCTTGCAGACGATCGGCCGCATCCCGGCCATGCTCAACTTCACGGCAGGACACGTAAACGTTCTCGCTGCCTGCCGTGCGGCCAAGATCGGCGTCGTTCTGACCTCGCGCGCGTTCGTCGAGAAGGCGCGGCTTGCCGACATGGTGGCCCGCCTTTCCTCGGCTGGCATCGAGGTCGTGAACCTCGAGGACATCCGCGCCGGTATCGGTTGGAAGGAGAAGTTGGCGGGGCTGTTGCGCGGCAGCCGGCCCCAAGTCATGCGCCGGCCGGGCGATCCTGCAGTGATCCTGTTCACGTCTGGGTCGGAGGGAACGCCAAAGGGCGTCGTCCTCTCCCATCGCAACATCCTGGCCAACACATGGCAGTGCCTCGCGCGGATTGCCGCCTCCGGCGAGGACAAGGTCTTCAACGTTCTGCCGGTGTTCCACTCGTTTGGATTGACGGGCGGCTTGATGATGCCGCTCATCGGCGGCATCCCTGTCTTCCTCTATCCCTCCCCCCTGCACTATCGCATCGTTCCCGAGCTCGTCTATACGAGCAACGCGACCATCCTCTTCGGCACCGATACTTTCCTGAGCGGCTATGCCCGTGCGGCCCATCCCTATGACTTCCACAGTGTCCGCCTCATCATGGCCGGTGCTGAGGCAGTGAAGGAGCGCACGCGCGCCATCTACATGGACAAGTTCGGCGTCCGCATCCTCGAGGGCTACGGCGTCACCGAGACCGCGCCCGTGCTTGCCATGAATACGCCGCTCGCCAACCGCGCCGGCACCGTCGGCCGCCTGTCGCCGCTCATGGAGGCCCGCCTGGAACCTGTTCCGGGGATCGGAGAGGGGGGCAGGCTCTACGTA
>CAYWBX010000080.1:7305-8962 GCA_964456015.1 uncultured Hyphomicrobiaceae bacterium
GGCCCGAATGTGATGCTTGGCTACTATCGGGTAGAACGACCCGGCATCCTCGAACCGCCGGTCGACGGATGGCACGACACCGGCGACATCGTGGCCGTCGATGCCGACGGCTACATCCGCATCCTTGGCCGCGCCAAGCGTTTCGCCAAGATTGCCGGCGAGATGGTCTCGCTGTCCGCCGTCGAGGCGGCCGCTGCCGAGCTGTGGCCAAGGGCGCTGTCGATCGTCGTTTCGCTTCCGGACCCGCGCAAGGGCGAACGCCTCGTCCTGATGACCACCGAGCGCGAGGCGACGCGCGCGGCGTTCCTTCGTCACGCGCGGTTGAAGGGCATGTCAGAGCTCGCGGTGCCGGCGGAGATCCTCGCGGCTGCGCAGATCCCGCTCCTCGGCTCGGGCAAGCCCGATTACGGAGCGGCTCTTGCGAAGATCAAGGCGCGCACCGCACAAGATGATGCCGCAATCGAGAGCAACGCAGCCGAGTGATTGTCGGTCGCGCGATGCGCACATCGTGCGTCGTTGCGACCGCAGCTGTGCGTTGTTTGATCGGTCGACCGTCTCCGCCTTCGCAGCGCGCATTCTCTTTCTCGAATGCTTTCAGAGTCATTCGAGGTCGATTTCGCATTGAAAATGAGGATTTGCCGCAACACTTTGAGGCGAATACGAACTTTTTTGATGCAGAAATTCATTTCGCAGTCAACAACTGGATTTTTTCCAAGCATATATTTTTTGTGCTCGAGCTGATTCGGGCATCACTCGAAACAGACGGAGAGAGAAAATGGCAAAGGCAGCGAAGAAGGCGAAGAAGGCCCCGGCGAAGAAGGCCGCCAAGAAGGCCGCGAAGAAGAAGCGCTGAACGGCGCGAGGCGGGCGCGGCCGCCGGTCCGGGCAAACCGGCGCCGCCCTCCCGAACCGTCGAATGCGACGCCGACAAGGCGTTTCGAGACCGGAAGCCGAGAGCTCTCCGGTCTTGAACTTTTTTGAGAGCAGGCGACCGGCGCGGCGGCAGTCCCTCAGGCGCCCTTCTCGGCCTTGATGCGCTCCCACACCGGGCGGAAATCGTAGGTCGGATGGAACTCGGTGTCGAAGGCGCCCCAGGCGCATTGCTCGATGGCGAGATTGACCTCGCGAAGCTTGGACGGCGGCAGCGACAGCGTCACTACCTGTCCAATGCCCATCATCACGTACCAGGACACCACCTCAGTCCCGGGGGGCGGGAACCGCTTCCAGAAACCTGTCTGATCGAGCTTGGCGTTGATTTCCGCCAGGTTCTTGTCCTTCTGGTGCTTGAGCAGAATGGTCAGCATCACCCGCTCTCCGGCATCTGCCATGTCACCGTCCTCCTTGGCATTGGCTCCTCGAATTGCCGGATCTCACCGGCCGGCGGCATAGCCCTGCATGCCGCGCGGGTTTGCCGCCGCGCGTCGTCGCACCCCCTCTTGCGACGCGGCCGTCAGCCGCCCTTCCGACCAGTCCGGCCCGACCTCGACCTTGTGGCCGCGCCGCTTGAGCTCCTCAATCGTCGCTTTGGGCAGACGCCCCTCTACGACAACGACGCCCGGACGCGCGGCGCGCGGCCAGAATGACGCCGGGAAGTGCTCGATGTGCCACGCCGGCGCGTCGATCGCCTCCTGCAGGTTCATGCCGAAATGCGCATGCC
>CAYWBX010000081.1:0-8952 GCA_964456015.1 uncultured Hyphomicrobiaceae bacterium
GCCCGGCCACTGCGCCCACCACGCCTTGAACAAGCGCCATTGCGCCTCGAGATACGCGCGTTGGCTGACGGAGAGCGCGTCCGCCGCGTGGACGCAGCAGGCATACTCCGCGTGACCTTCCAGCACCATCAAATGTTTGTAGTACAACACCAAATCCGGCCCCTCATCGAAACCCGACAACACCCCCAACGCCTCGCTCAACTCCCGCGCCCACCGCCGCGCCTGCGGATCGCCCTGCGCCGCCCGCTTGCACAACGCCACCAACCGCAGCACCGGCTCCGGCAACGCGTTGCCCACGCCCGTGATCGCGCCCGCCGCGCCGCAATTCACAAACCCGTGGTACACCTGCGTGTCCACCCCCACCATCAACACCAACTCCCGATGTCCCGACGTGATCTGCTCCGCCGCATACGTCAACGCCGCCGCGCCCCCAAATTCCTTGAACCCCACCAAGCTCGGATACCGGCGTTGCAACTCGAAGAACAATTCCGCTTTCGTCTCGAATCCGTAATACGGGCTGTTGTAAATCACCGCCGGCAACTCCCCGCCCGCGTCGAGCACCGCGGAGAAATGGTCGCGTTGTGCTGCCGGCGACGTCCCCCGCGACAACACCCGCGGAATCACCATCAACCCCGCCGCGCCCACCCGCCGCGCGTGCGCCGCATGCGCCACAGCCTGTTTGGTGTTCTGCGCGCCCGTCCCCACCACCACCGGCACACCGGCCTTCACCAACCGCGCCACACCCTCCTGCCGCTGCTCGTCCGTCAACAACGGCCACTCGCCCATCGAACCGCAATACACCACCGCCCGCATCCCGCGCGCGACCAACTCCCGGCCCGTCGCCACCAGCGCGTCATACAAAATCTCCCCGCGCTCATTGCACGGCGTCATCAACGCCGGGATGCAACCCTGAAAAACCGATTTGTCCACGCTCATGGCTTTCTCCTCCATTCCGCACTCCTCATTCCGCACTCCTCATTCCGCATTCCGCGTTCGCAAAATTTCCGGCAACCGATGCGGCCGGACATTGTCGTAACAGGCCAACCGGGTAAACCGCCGCATGGATGCCGGTATGCCCACCGCCGTGAAATGCGGATGCCCCGTCGCCGGAAACGGCCCGCCGTGATTCATCGCCGGGCTGACCGCCACGCCCGTCGGCATCTTGTCGTTGAGCAACCGCCCCACGCGCGGCCGCAACACCCGCGCCACCGCGTCGTACACCGCGTCGTCCCGGCCGTCTTTCGCCGAGTACACACAACCGGTCAGGTTGCCCTCGCAACACGCCAACGCCTGTATCAGCTCCGCTTCATCCGCGACCACCACCACCAGCGTCGCGTTCCCAAACGCCTCCGTCTGCAACGCCGCCGGCGACCGCAAAAATTGCGCGCCGCTCACCCGCAACAACGTGTTGGCCCACGCGTACCCGGGCCGATTCACCGGCTGATGACCGGTCACCACCGACGCTCCCGCCGCGATCAACGCCTGAATCCCGGCAATCAGCCCCTCCCGCGTGCCCCGACCAAGCAACGTCCCGCACGGCGCCGCCGCATACACCCGCGCCACCGCCGCGATGAAACTCTCCGTGGCCGCTCCCGCCACCAAAAACACCAGCCCGGGGTTCGTGCAAAACTGCCCCGTCCCCAGCAACGCGCTCGTCGCCAATTCCGTCGCCACTTCCTCCGACCGTTCCGCCAGCGCCCCCGGCAAAATCACCACCGGGTTCACGCTCGACATCTCCAAAAAAATCGGTTTGCCGACCGCATCGGCGGCAGCTTTCAATTTCATGCCGGCGGCGCGCGACCCGGTAAACGTCGCCGCGCCCAGCCGCGGATCCGCCACCAACCGCGTGCCGTCCTCGCGGCGCAATCCAAACAGCAGTTGCACCGTGCCGGGCGGCATGCCGGTCGCCGTCGCCGCTTCCTGCGCGCACTCCGCCAACAGCCGGCACGTCGTCGGATGACTCGAATGCGCCTTCGCAATCACCGGATTGCCGGCCGCAATCGCCGCCGCGAAATCGCCGCCGCTGACGCCGTTGAACGCCAACGGGAAATTGTTCGGGCCGAAAACCGCGACCGGGCCAATGGGTTCGAGCACCGACGCGATGTTCGCCTTCGCATCCACCACCGGCAACCGCCACGCCGGATCCGACGCCGCTGCCGCCGCTTGCCGGAGTTGACCGGTCGTGCGCGGCAATTCGACGTCCTCCAATCGCGGCGCTACCGGGTAGCCGGTCTCCTGCGCTGCCGCCGCGCAAATCTTGTCGGCATTCGCCTCGATCCGGTCGGCATACGCCCGCAAAAAGCCGGGAATCTTCTCCACCGGCATGGCTTCCGCCGCCGCTGCCGCCGCGTCGAGCGCCGCGTCCACGTCCGCCCAATCGCTGATCGGATATTGCTCCGGCAAGGTTTCCGCCGTGGCCGGGTTTTCGGCCTGGAACGCGCCGACCGCCCGCGCCGGTCGCCACGCGCCGTTGATCAAAACAGTTTCCATAGTTCGCTCCTGTCTTTCACAAATACCGGAATCCGTTCCAGCGGCGCGTCGGCGTTCACGGTCGTGCCGCCGGCAAACTCGCGCTTCGTCCACGCCTCGCGCCAAGTCTTGCCGGCCGGCAGATACACCGAACGCGCGCGCGCGCCGAGTTCGAGAATGGGGGCGACGAGAATTTCGCCGCCGAACAGGAATTGGTCTTCGATGTCCCACGCCTTCGCATCCGCCGGGAAATCCACAAATACCGGCCGCATCGGCGGCAGGCCGGTCGTCTCGGCGGTTTTCATCTGGGCCATGATGTACGGTTTGAGCCGCTCGCGCAGCCGGATCTGGTCGCTGAGAATCGCGCATGTTTCTTCGCCGTATGACCAAACCTCGTTGGGCACATTGGGATGATTCGGGTCGGCCTTGCCGGGATCTTCGGGCGGTCGGGACGACTGCCGGCGCACGCCGTGCAGCCGCATGATCGGACAGAACACGCCGTACTGAAACCACCGGACCAGCAATTCGCGGAAACCGGGATCGTCAATGTCCCCGCCGTGGAAACCGCCAATGTCCGTCGTCCAATACGGAATCCCGCTAAGCGCGATGTTCAAGCCGCCCGCGACCTGCCGGCGCAGCGAATCGAACGTGGACGGAATATCCGCCGACCAGACCGCCGCGCCAAATCGTTGACTGCCCACCCACGCCGACCGGCCGAGCGTCAGCGGCGCCCGTTCGCCTTCCGACTTCAGTCCTTCGTAAAACGCCTGCGAATGGCACCGCGGATACAAGCCGGCCACATCGCGGCCGTTGCCCAGGTAGAACCGGGTGTTGTCGAGTTCGAGCGGGATGAGTTCCGGCTCCATCGTGTCGAGCCAGAACAACCGGATCCCGTGGGCGACGTAGCCTTTGCGGATTTGCTCCCACAAAAACTTCCGCGCCGCGGGATTCGTCGCGTCATAAAACGTCTGCACGGCCGCGCCGTTTTGCAGCGGCATGCCGCGTTCGTTGCGGAGCAACAGACCGTGTTCCTGCATCTGCTTGAAGTTGGCGCAACTCCAATCCACCGTCGGCCAGACCGACACCATGCACTCCATGCCCATCGCCTTGAGTTCGCGCACCATGCCCGCCGGGTCGGGCCAACAAGCCGGATCAAACGTCCAGTCGCCCATCTTCGACCAGTGATGAAAATCAATCACCATCACCGACACCGGCAACTTGCGCCGGTGATACTCGCGGGCGACTTCGAGCAATTCCTTCTGCGTTTTGTACCGGAGTTTGCACTGCCAGAAACCGGCCGCCCATTCGGGAAACTCCGACGGAAAGCCGGTCACCTCGGCATACCGGCGCAGAATCTCGGCCGGTGTGTCTTCGGCCACCACGTAGTAATCGAGCTGATGCGCCGCTTCCGCCACCCACCGGGTATCGTTGCGGCCCAGTTCCACCCGGCCCAGGCCGGGATGATTCCACAGGAAACCGTAGCCTTTGTTGGAAACCAGAAACGGAATCGAGACTTCCGTGTTGCGGTGCATCAGATCGAGCACGCACCCTTTCTGGTTCAAGTAACCGTGCTGTCGCTGGCCCAGTCCGTACAACTTTTCGGCGTCGTCGGCAAAAAACCGCTGCTCGATTTTCCACGTGCCGCCTTCCGGGATGAAGGTGCGCGCCAGGTACTCGGCGGTGGTCTTGTGGCGTTCCTTCAGCAGTTCCTTGCCGTCGCGGGTGCGGCGGAACGTCAGTTGCCCGAATCGCCCGGCCAGATTCACCGTGAGCGCGCCGTTGACGAGCGTGACATCGTTGTCGGTCAGCGTCACCTGTGCCGTGGCCGGCGGCGGTGACGGCAACAAACCGTGCGGTAAATCGCGGAACGCCGCTTCCTTCGTGATACGGATGCGCACGCCGTTCGTCCCCCACGGCACCACCCACACCTGCTCGTGCGAGCGCCGCCAGAGAAACCCGCCATCGTGTTCCGTGACGAAGGGTTTCATTTCTCCTCCACGAAGACGTACACCGTGCGATGGGTCGGTTGAGTGGGGTTGATAAATCTCAACACCTGTCCGTAGGTCAAACCGGGGACGGCATACACCAGCAATACCGGCGGCATCTGCGCGCGGTCGGTTTGCCGGCGTTCCCGCGATTCCGTTTCCATTCGCTCTTTCATCACGGCGGGGTCGGCGACGGGATACGCGTGGCGCTGGAAGGACGGCGCGGGATCGTACCGGACCAGTTGCGCGGCAACGCTGGCGTTGGTTTTCGACAGATGCAATTCCCACGGCTGCACCGGCCGGCGCTGCGGGTCGCGCCATTCCCTGTCGGGCACGAACGCCCGGTAATAAAGCTGCCCGGCCGCCGGCGGATTGATCCGCACGGCGCGCAGCATCCCCTCCAACATCGCCAGCAACATGCAGGTCTTGCCGACTTCCGTGACCGGCAACGCCTCGTCAAACGCCAGCGTCACATACGGCGCCGCGCCCGCCTGCTTCAGCGCGACGAGCGCCTCCAACACCGGCGTCGGCTCGGAGCTTTTCTCGATGACCTTCTCGCCCTCTTCCGTCAGAAGAAACTCCAACCCGGTCGGCCCCGGGGCCGGTTTCACCGTCAACTGCACCTGCCGGCCGCGCCGTTGACCGGCGGCAACGCCCGGCCGCATCACCACCGTCCACAGCTTGCCACCCTCGAGCATCTGCTCGGGGTTGACGACCTGGCTGCCATAGACTTCGCTCTGACTGACTTGCCGGGGAACATCCAGCACCGCGACCGGCTCGTTGAAAATCGAAGCGATCGAGCGCGGCTCGTACACGTCGGCGGCGTATCGCTCCGGTTCCTCGCCCTTCGCCGGCAACCGGACCGAGCCGGCAAAAACAAATCCTTCCACGGGCAACGTCTTGCCGGTCTGCCTGTCGAGGATGAATTCCTCGATCGGCACAAGTTTTCCGTCCTCGCCACGCACACTCAACATCACCGGGTCGCCATCGGACCAAAACCGACCGCTGGCGGGATGGATGGGCGAGCCTGGTTTCAGTCCGATGAACTCCAGCGCGCGGTGGACATCACTCGGCTTGGCATACGACCACAGCAACGCCTCGTAACCGTGCCCGCTCCGTTGATCCACGAGCAGGAACTCGATGATCTCTTCCGCATTCAGCCCGGTCGCCTCGGCCAGCACCTCGACCGTCCGCGCCTGCCGGTCCGCCACCAGGCCCGGCAAGACGAACTTGTCCTTGTCGCCCTTGTGCGCGGCGAGTTGTTTCTCGTACTGCTGGCGCGCCGCCTCCGCCTGTTTCGGTCGCGGTCCGTAAACTTCCGGTGTCTCCTGCGCGAGGAGAAATCCCGGCAACATCACTGCCAAAAGCCATTGCTTAATCATTGACCCCCTGACTTCCCCACCAATCGGCGTTCGGCTGCCACGCGGCGTCGAGATACCGGGCGTGTTCGGCTTCGAGTTTCGGCATCGTGACTTCGACCATCCGCTTCAGGTACTCCGCGCGTTTCGCGGGGTCGAATTGCGGATCCGGCACCGGAAATTTTGCGCCCGTGTCCCGCAACCACCGGTCGAGCCGCCCGCGCAACTCGCCGGCCTTCTGCTGATTCGCCGGCAAGACATTGTTCCGCTCTCCGGGATCCGCCGCGAGATCGTACAACTCGTCGTGGCCGTCTTCGTGATAGTGAATCAACTTCCAATTCCCGCTCCGGATGATCGAGGACGGATCGCCGCCCTGGTTGCCGTAGTGCGGGTAATGCCAGAACAAATCGCGCTGCTCAAACACCGCATCGCATTCGCCGCGCAACAACGGCGCCATGCTCCGCCCGTCAATCGCCTGCTCCGCCGGCACGGCCAACCCGGCCAGCTCCAACAGCGTCGGATAAAAATCCATCCCGATCACCCGCGCGTCACAAACCGAACCGGCTCGCACAAGACGCGGATACCGGATCAGCAGCGGCTCGCGAATGCCGCCCTCCCATTGCCGGCCCTTGCCGCCGCGCAACGGCAACATCGCCGACGAAAACGAATCCCCGGCCACGACCCCACCATTGTCGGACGTGAACACCACAATCGTATCGTTCGCCAGTCGGTGTTGATCGAGCGCGTCGAGCACGATGCCCACCGCGACATCCATCGCCTCGATCATCCCGCCGTAAATCGGATTATCCTGCACCTGCCGGACCGGCAAAGGACCGTCCATGACGAATCGCGGCCCGGTGTGACCACGCGCCACGGCTTTTTGCCGGTATTTCTCCCAAAGCGACCGGGTGGTCTGGATGGGACAGTGGACGGAGTAGAACGACAGATACACTGCGAACGGCTGGGTTTTGTTCGCACCGATAAAGTTCGCCGTCTCGCGCGCCAGGCGCTGACAAAGATGCTCGCCCTTCGCCCCGTCCGCCAACGTCGGATTGTTCCACGGCGCAAAATAACGGCTCGGCCCGCCGCCCTGATGACCACCGATGTTGATCTCGAAGCCGAAATTCTCCGGGTACGCCCCCGGCGGCCCCAGATGCCACTTGCCGGCGGAGAGCGTCCGGTAGCCCGCCCGCCGCAACACCTCGAAAAACGTGATCTCGTCCGCGCGCAACCGCGGTTCATAGGGCGCCGGCAACAGCTTGTCCTGCCGGCCCAGTTCGCGCCACGCCGCGCCGGTCTTCGCGCCCAAATAATCCGTGATGCCGTGCCGGGTCGGATACTTGCCGGTCAGGATGCTCGCGCGCGACGGACTGCACACCTGGCAATTCGCATACGCCTGCGTGAACTTCATCCCCTCCCGCGCCAGCCGGTCAATGTGCGGACTCTCGTAATACGAACTTTCGCAACCGAGGTCGCACCACCCCAGATCATCCGCCAAAATAAAAATGATGTTCGGTCGCTTCATGGTTCTGGTTTGGTCCGGTAACGGTTCTCGCACTCCTGCCAGCGTTGCCGGAGTTCGCGGCACTTGTCCGGCATCTCCGCCGCCAAGTCCACCATCTCGCACCGGTCATTCGCCAAATTGTAAAGCGCCCACGGGTCATTCGGCGTGCCTTGATTCACGTTCGATTCGTTGACGATTTTCCAGTCGCCGACGCGCAACGCCCGGTTGCCTTCGTGATGGAAGTAAATGTAATCGCGCATCACGCTGCCGTCCCGCGCAAAACTCGGCACCAAACTGTGCCCCGGCCACGGCGGCGCGCCCGGCGGCAGTTCCGGCTGCACCCCGGCCAAATCGAGGATCGTCGGCAGGAAATCAATGCAATGCCCCATGTCATGCCGCAGTTCGCCGCGCGCCGTGATGCCGTTCGGCCAGCTCGCGATCAACGGCGTCGCCACGCCGCCCTCGTGCACCCAAATCTTGTGCCGGCGGAACGGCGAGTTGCTGTGCGTGGACCAGCCCGGTCCGAGACACAGATGCGTCCTTTCCGAGCCGGGCGGCGCGGCCGGATCATGCCCCTTGCCGCGAATCATGATTTCCGCGCTCGCGCCGTTGTCGGACAGAAACAGAACGAGCGTGTCGTCCCGCGCGTTCATGGCGCGGAGTTGATCGAGCACCCGACCAATCTCGCGGTCGGTCCGGTCAATCATCGCCGCGTGAATCGCCATCTTCGTGGCTTGAAACTCTTTTTGCTTCGCGGTCAACGAATCCCACGGCACCGCATATTCGATCTCGCCCGGCCCGAATTGCGCGTCCCATTCCGCCTTGTGTGCGAGATAATGCGGGGCCGGCACCTGCGGTTCCCGACGCGAGAGCGCGCAGTTGACGATGCCCATGTCCCGCAGCCGACGCCAACGCCGTTCGCGCATCACATCCCAGCCCTCGTGATAGCGGTCGCGGTACTTGTCAATGTCCGCCTGCTCCGCCTGCACCGGGAAGTGCGGCGTGGTGTAGCAAATGTAATGAAAGAACGGCTGCCCGGCATGATGGCGCTGGTGGTCGCAAAGAAGTTCCAGCGCGTGATTGGTGATGACGGTCGCCGAATAGCCCTGCGGAAAGAAGTGGTTGAACTCCTCGATCTTGTAGCCCGAACTCTTGTCGAACCCGCCTTCCTTTTCGGGATCGGCAGTATTGAAAACGTGCCACTTGCCCGAGTGATAACTCCGGTAGCCCGCCCGCCGCAGATATTGCGGAATCATCCGCTGCCACGAAGCCCGGTACGTCCGAATCGGCGGATCCATGCACACCTGCGGCGCGTAGTAGCCGGTCAGGATGCACGAGCGCGTCGGCCAGCAACGCCCGGCATTGTAGATTTGCGAAAAGCGCAGACCGTTGGCCGCGAGCCGGTCGAGATTCGGCGTCTCAATCTCACCGCCGAAACAGCCGGGATCCGAGAATCCCATGTCATCCATCACGAACAGAACGATGTTTGGCCGTTTGCCCTTCATGGTTCACCATCCGGCATTGTAGGGCGCGCATCCCCGTCGTTTGGGGTGCGCGCCGCAGGGGGCGTTGGATTCCCCTTCGCGGCGGGCAGCCTACACGACAGGCCTGCCCGCCCTACAACACACCCACCGCG
>CAYWBX010000082.1:0-8903 GCA_964456015.1 uncultured Hyphomicrobiaceae bacterium
TCGATCATGGCCAAGTGGTGCCTCGCGCATCACAAGGAGAGCTTCCTCTACGAGCACTTCGAGGAGATCTGCGACATCATGCGTCGTTATGACGTGTCGTTCTCGCTCGGCGACGGGTTGCGCCCCGGCTCGATCGCTGACGCCAACGACCGCGCGCAATTCGCCGAGCTCGAGACCTTGGGCGAGCTCACGCAGATCGCCTGGAAGAAGGGCTGCCAGGTGATGATCGAAGGCCCCGGCCATGTGCCGATGCACAAGATCAAGATCAATATGGACAAGCAGATCAAGGAATGCGGGGAGGCGCCATTCTACACGCTTGGCCCCCTCACCACCGACATCGCGCCAGGCTACGACCACATCACGTCGGGCATCGGCGCCGCCATGATCGGCTGGTTCGGCTGCGCCATGCTCTGCTACGTCACGCCGAAGGAGCACTTAGGATTGCCGAACCGCGACGACGTCAAGGAAGGCGTCATCACCTACAAGATCGCGGCGCACGCGGCCGACCTCGCCAAGGGCCACCCGGCGGCGCAGCTTCGCGACGACGCGCTCAGCCGCGCGCGCTTCGAGTTCCGCTGGGAGGACCAGTTCAATCTGGGGCTCGATCCCGACACGGCGCGCTCGATGCACGACGAGACCTTGCCCAAGGAGGCGCACAAGGTCGCGCACTTCTGCTCCATGTGCGGGCCCAAGTTCTGCTCGATGAAGATCACGCAGGACGTGCGCGACTATGCGGCGAAGACCAACGCTGGCCGCTCGGCCATGATCGAAGCCGAGAAAGGCATGGCGGAGATGAGCCGGAAGTTTGTCGAGATGGGCGGCGAGGTCTATCTCGAGGCGGGAAAGGTGGGCGTCGCCAAGACGCCCGGCGACCTGCCCGGCGAGGCCGGCGCATCGGCCGAGGCCGTGAAGGCCGCAAACAAGGCGCTCGGCTAGTGGGCGGGCCCGAACCGGCGCCCGGCGACTCCGCTCGGCGGGCCGCCGGCCTGCCGGGCGGCTTCGCGCGAGGTCTCGAGGCGATGTTGCACCGGGTGCGCATCCTTGGAGCCGTCGAAGCCGTGCGGGACCGCAACGATTGATCGCACGCGAACACCCATGCGGCTCAAGATCTATCAGCTGGGCGAGCTGGCCGGCATCCTGCTGCTGCTCGTCTCGACCGCGACGCAGATGTTCTATCTCGAGCCGACGAAGCGCGAGATCGAGTGGCGGCTCGCGACCTTCAGCACGCAACAGTCGGCGCAGATTCAGTTGCGCGCCATGTTCGACAACCAGCTTGCGCTCTTGCAGAGCGTCAACGCCCCGGCCGAGACGATCGCGGCGACCGAGGCGAGGCGCGAGCGCCTTCTCGCCCAGTACAGGCAGTCGGATGCCGACATCGCGGACATCGTCATAGCGAAGGAGAACGCCGAGGGCTACCTGGAGTGGATCGTCATCGGCTTCTTCGCGCTCGGGAGCGTGCTTGCCGGCCTCGGCCGGACGCTTGAGATGCTGGCTGCGCGCCGCGCGGCCGGCGACTGAAGCTCGAGAAAGACGCTTTCGCAGCGAACCGCTGACGAGGCATCCGGCTCGAGGACCACATCAGGCGCGAGGGGAACAGGCGCTGCATCGGACGGGCACGTAACATGGCAGCCTGACCTTACGGATGCCAACCATCATGGCTGATTGGACCGCGAACGCCGACTTGCCGTAGCCCAAATTCTCCGGGGGGACGCTGTTAGGGCACGCCGTTGTGGCGTCTGCAGCAGCGCTCAGGCCCTCGCTCCAGACCAGCAATTCGTCGGCGGTCATCCACCGGTTTGCCAAACCGTCCTTGGCGCGAGCTCCGTCACGCAGCGATAGTCCCGCAAAGCGCGCTGATCGACCTGCAGCCCCATCGAATTGACGCTGGCCGTGCCGAGTGATCGGATTGCGGCATCGATCCCGAGCAAGGAGCCCATCATGACCAAGATCATCCGCGCCAACGATCGCGCGACCAAGACGCAGCCCTCGAGCAGCTTCGTCGGCACCGTCTATGCCGACGAAGTCGTCGTCGGCGAAAAACCGTCGCGGATGCGCGCGACGCGCGTCACGTTCACCCCCGGGGCGCGCACCAACTGGCACACGCATCCCGTCGGGCAGACGCTCTGGTGCCTCTCCGGCACCGGCCGCTATCAGGAGGCGGGCAAGCCGGTGGTCGAGCTGCGCCCCGGCGACACCGTCATCATTCCGCCCGATGCCAAGCATTGGCATGGCGCAGCGCCGGGCTCGCTCTTCTCGCATCTGGCGCTCTCGGAAGTCACCGACAAAGGCGAGGGCACAGTCTGGCTCGAGCCGGTGAGCGATGCGGACTACGCCAAGCAGCCGGGCTGACGGCGGCTCGACACCGCGCCAGCGGGCACAGTCCGGCATTCGCGCTCCGGTTGCAGGCGGCCGCTTGCGACCACGGCGCTTGCGGATCAGTGCTTGTCGCAGTCCTGCGATTGCGACAGGATGCGGCCGCAACTTGGCGAATCGCAGCGCGTCGGACCTGGCACAACCGCGCGCGATGAGGGGCCGGGGCGCCGCCGCAACTCGGGGGAATGGGGAGTGGGCGGTATGCCCCGGTCTTTTCTTGGTGGGTCGCGGGCCCTTTCCCGCCGGCACGGAGCGCCGAAAGTTCGCTCCTCAAGCGTCGGCCGGTCGAGGCTTGCGGGACTGGCGGTCGCGCGCTTGCCGAGGGAGAGAAACGCGACTCATGTCCGCGGCCGCCGATCCCGCGGCGCAAGGAGAGCACGTCCATGAGGATCACCCGCATCCGCGATGCCGTCGCCCCGATCCCCTCGGCCATGCGCAACGCCGCCATCTCCTTCGACAAGATGACGATCAGCGTCGTCGCGGTCGAGACGGACGTGGTGCGCGAGGGCAAGCCGGTGATCGGCTATGGTTTCTGCTCGAACGGCCGCTACGCGCAGTCCGGCATCATCCGCGAGCGGCTCGCCCCGCGCATTCTCGAGGCCGAGCCGAAGACGCTTCTCGAGGCCGCCGGCGACAATTTCGATCCCGCCGCCGTCTGGCGCGCCATGCTCGCGAACGAGAAGCCAGGCGGGCACGGTGACCGGGCGTTCGCGGCGGGCGCCATTGACATGGCCGTTTGGGACGCCGTCGCCAAGATCGCGGGCAGGCCCCTCTGGAAGCTGCTCGCGGAGCGCTACAACAACGGCAACCATGACACGCGCGTGCTCGTTTATTCGGGGGGTGGCTATTATTACCCCGGCAAGGAGAAGGAAGGTCTTCAGGACGAGATGCGCCGCGCCCGCGATCTCGGCTACCGTCTGCTCAAGATGAAGATCGGCGGCGCTCCGCTCGCCGACGATCTTCGGCGCATCGAATGGGTGATTGAGGTGGCCGGCAAGGGCGAGCTCGTCGCCGTCGATGCCAACGGACGCCTGCCGCTCGAAGACGCGCTGGCCTACGCCAAAGGCATGGCGCCCTATGGGATCTGCTGGTTCGAGGAGCCCGTCGACCCGCTCGACTATCTGGCGCATGCGGTGCTCGCCGAGGCGAGCGCCGTGCCGCTCGCGACCGGGGAAAACCTCTTCTCGGTGCAGGACTTCCGGAACCTTCTGCGCCACGGCGGTTTGCGCCCGCACAAGGACTGGCTGCAGCCCGATCCGTCGCTTTGCTACGGCCTAACAGAGTATCTGCGCATCCTGGCTGTGTCCGACGCGATGGGCTGGTCGCGCCGCCGGCACGTCCCGCACGGCGGCCATCAGCTCGGACTCAACATGGCGGCGGGCCTGCAACTGGGGGGGGCTGAGAGCTATCCGGGCGTGTTCCAGCCCTGGGGCGGCTTTGCCGATAAGACGCCGGTCGTCGACGGCTATGTAACGCTGCCCGCCGAGCCCGGCATCGGGATGGAGCTGCGCAGCGCGATGTTCCGCGAGCTCAGGCAGCGGCTGGGATACGCTTGAGCGCGAGCGCCGTCTGCGCTCGCTTCGAGCGCCAATTGCCGCAACGCCGGCTCGGCTTACGGCGCGCTGATCCGGGCGATGTAGCGCTCAGCCGATGCGCTGACCACCGCCTTGCCGTTGCGTTCGATCTGGCCGCGTCCCGAGAACGAGCCATAGACGGCGTCGAACGCGAAGGGTTCGAGGCGCGCCATCATGCGCTGGACGGTCGCGGCGGAGAGCGGGATCAGGTTCGGATAAGACCACATGAAGCTCACATGCCCGCTCGGCACCACCTGCAGGATGTCGCCGGAGAGCACGACGCCGCGTCCGCCGTCCCAGTCGGCCCAGTGCAGCACGGTGCCACCCTCGAAGTGACCGCCGAGCCGCACCAGCGTGACGCCCGGCCCGATCTCTTTGCGGTCCCCTTCCCAGAACTGAACCGCCGGGTCGGGTCGCATCACCCACGAGCGGTCAGCGGCGCTGAGGTAGATCGGCACCCCGCCGAGCGCGCGGCTCCACTCCACCATGGTCGTGTAATAGTGCGGATGCGAGATCGCGATCGCCGAGACGCCGCCAAGTGCCCGCAGGATGTCCACCGTTGCCTCGTCGACGAGGGCGATGCACTCCCAGAGCGCGTTGCCTGCCGGCGTTTCGACCAGGAAGGCGCGCTGGCCGATGGCGAAGGCGGGCGTGGTCTCGATCGTGATGAGCCCCGGCGCGAGCCGGCGGAACTTGTTGCTGTGCGATTTCCTGAGCGCCTCGAGGGTCGTCCAGGTCTGTCCGGTTGCCGGCACGTACTGGCGTTCGTCGGTGCAGATCGGGCAGCTACCGGGGGCTGCGTCGGATGGCGGATATTGCGTGCCGCAGGCGTTGCAGATGTAGGCTGGCATATGGAGCCCCCTATATCGTTGCGGGTCGCGCCGGGATATGCACCGGCCGCTGCTTTGGCGCCAACCTGTTCACAGGCTAGGCATCGCGTCGGCGCAGTGCGCCGCAACCATCCTGGCAGGGCCGCGCGAAACGGCAAGCAGGTCACTTCCTGGCGAGGACGGATGGCGCATTCCCTAAAAGGACGTTTCGGCGTAGCCTGTGCGCGGCTGTCATGCGCCCGTGTTTGCAATGCGGCGCGCCTCGACGAGGCCCGAAGGGGCCATCGCTGTGCTTATCACGTCGCTGACCGGAACATACTCCGGCAGGCGGAAGAGTGCGGGCACGCCGCTGTCGCTCACCCGGTTAAGGACTAAAGACATGCTGAAGCTCTACTTCTGCCCCGGCACCAGCTCGATGGCGCCGCACATTGCGCTTTACGAGATTGGCGCCCCTTTCGAGCGCAAGGCGATCTCGCTCGCCAGGAAAGAAAACCGCACCCCTGAGTATCTGGCGATCAATCCCGAGGGCAAGGTGCCGACGCTGCTCGTCGAGGGCCGCGCGCTGACCGAGGTTGCCGGCATCCTCTACTATCTGGCGAAGGCCAACCCGAAAGCGGGACTGTGGCCCGAGGGTGGCGTCGAGGCCGAGGCGCAGGCGATCTCGTGGATGTCGTTTCTCGCCGCGACGGTGCATCCCGCGCGCGCCAAGGGGGCGGATGCGGCGCTCGCCGCCTGGCAGATCGCCGAGAAGCGGCTTGCGGGCCACGAATGGGCGGTCGGCAACCGCTACTCGATCGCGGACATCCACCTGTTCCGCCTCTACTGGCGTTTCTCAGGCGCGTTGCAGCAGCCGCCGGGAACTTTTCCGGCGCTCGAGGCGCACTATGCGCGCATGATGCAGCGGCCGGCCGTGAAGAAGACCATCGAGGTCGAAAGCGCCATCGGCTACGACCTGCCGCGCTAAGCGCGACGCAAGACGATGACGTCGCGATGCCCTGCGAGTGCGACGGGCCGCCATTCCGAGCGAGGTTCCGGCCGGTCGCCGAGGCGATCGCCCGCTGCGGACACAAGCGCCTCGTCTGGGGCGGCGGTTCATCGGACACGGCGAATCGCGTCAGCCCGATCGCTTCGCGTGCTGCGCGGAAAGACCCGGATGGAGGGGCTGCGGGGGCTCGGCATCTTCGGGTCCCGGATCGTCCGGCGCTCGCGGTGACACGAACAGAGTGACAGCCGGTGCGACGGGCTTTGTCCGTGCCGGTGCGGGGCCTGCGACGGCAGTGGCTTCGCTTTCCGGCGAGACCGCGCGGGCTACGGCGTGGGGCGGGATTGGGCGTGCCGCTGCGCTTTGGGTGGAGGCAGACGCGGCATGCTCAAGCCTGATCGCGGCTGAGCCGTTTTGACCCTCAGATCTTGACATCGTGCGATCGCGCTCTGTGGTGCCTGGGGGCGCCGGGTCGTCGCCGGTTGCTGGCGCAGGATGTGGTGAGGCGCCAGTGGAGTCGGCGGGCAGGGGGGCGGGCCGGATGCCGCGCTCCGTCGCCAGTGTCTCGGCTGCCCCTTCACCTGCGGCGTCGATGTCGATGACTTCGCGCCGCGGAGTTGCGGCGCTTGTCGGCTTATCGGCGCTCAAGGCAATCAGCTCTTCCACCTGCGCGAGCGACTTTTCGCTGTCCTCGACGGACCTGCTCTCAACCGGAACTCGCCACTGGAAAGCGTCGAGCGCGCCGGTCACAGGGGAGATTGGCGCCCAAGTGTCCGAGACGATCCCGTCGGCCGTCCACGCCGGATCGCGTGGGGCATGCAAGGCGCGGGCAAGCCACTCGCGGACGGCGCCCGCGTTCTCGCGCTGGCCACCCTCGATGCGGGCCATCAGCGTGCACACGCGCTGCGTAAGCCGCCCGTCGAGCAGCGGGGCGAGGGCTGAGCGAGCCTCGTCCCAGCGGCGGGCCTCGATGGCGGCTTCTGCGATCGCAATTGGGCCTTCATTGGAGTGCGGTGCCAGTCGCGCCAGCCGCTTCACGCGATCCAGACGGTCGCGAGGGCTGTCGCCCGGCCGCGCATGGGCATAGACGAGCGCTAGTTCGGGATGCGGCGACCGCTTCCAGGTCCTTTCGATTACCTTGGCGACCCTGGCGGTCTGTCCTCGTGCGGCGAGCTGCCGGCCGGCGATGACGGCAGCAGGAACGAGTTCCGGCGCAAGATCGTGCGCCTTGAGCGCGAGCTCCAGCGCCTTGTCCCCGCTCTCTTCCTCGAGCGCCTGGGCCTCGGCCGCGAGCAGCACGGCGCGGCGCCGGTTGGCGTCCGGCTTCTCGATCAGACCGTTGCGGCTGCCGATCGTCAGCGTCTCCAGCGCTCCCTGCCAGTTGGAGTTCTTGCACTGAAGGTCGAACAGCGCGTCGAACGCCCAGGCGAGCTTGGGATTGAGCGAGAGGGCGCGCTCAGCGAACTGCTGGGCCGCCTCGTGCTCGCCAACGCGTTCAGCTTCAAGAAAGAGTCCGCGCAATCCGAGCTGCTCTGTGTCGGGCGAGGCCAGCATCGCTTCAAAAATGCGCCGCGACGTGGCTCGATCGCCGGCAAGCTGGGCTGCCTGGGCCCGCAGCAGATGGGTCAGCGGCTCGTTCGGCAGCGCCTTGCGCGCCTGAACGGCATACTGGGCCGCCAGTGCCCGGTCGCCGGCACCGATGGCGATCATGCCGCTCGAGAGCGCATCGAGTCCGCGCTGCTGCCGGCGTCTCGTGAAGTAGTGCCCGATCACGGCCGGGCTCATCCAGATCTGGCGTGCGATCGACCAGAGAAAGATGGCGAAGCCGACCACAAACGCAAGGAGCACCACTGCCCGGAACACGGTTGTCTCGATCTCGTAGCCCTTCCAGGTGACGAGCAGTGTTCCGGGCTGGTCAGAGAGCCAGGAGAGCCCGGCGGCGACAAGCACGGTGCCAACGAGAAAAAGGGTGAGGCGGATCATGGTCGGGCTCCCTTGGCGGGAACCGGGGCAGCCCCGAGGGAAGATTTGAGCTGGGCGTCGATTTCCGCGAGCGCGGCATCGACCGAGCGGCGCGCCTCGATCCTGCGCAGCCAGTCCTGCGCTGGCGCCGCCGCCTTCGCCGACAGCTTCCCGGCCTCGCTAACGACGTCTGCCAGTCGCAGGTCCTTTAGCGCCGCTTCCATGCGCGCCACAACGGCCTCGGCGCTCGTGTCGGACGGATCAACTGTCGTCTTGCGCACGCGCACGATGGTCTTCGCGCCCGAAAGGAGGCGATCAACGATCCCGCCGTCGGGCGGTTGCGCGTCGGCGTCGATGATGGCGGCCGCCAGAGGTAGGAAGGCGCGCTGCAACTCCGCCACCGTCGGCACGCCCTCGTTCTGGAATCGCTCCAGCGCGGCGAGGTTGATACGATCACCCGCGACCTTGCGCACCTCGGCAAGCTCGGCGGAATACCGCTGCCCGCGCTCCATGGCGCGCTTCAGATTGCCAAGTTCGAGGGAAAGGACGATGCGCTCGGCGTTGGACTTGCGGTCCGCCTCCGCCTTCACGACATTCTCGACGCTTGCCTCAAGCTTCTGCACCCGATCGGCGAGCGGCGCCACCGCCATCGCGACATCGGCAGGCTTCGCCGTCGCCCTGAACTGTCCGCTGACGTCGCCCCGGAAGCCGTCGAGGGCCGCTTTCAGCTCGACCGTCTCGCTTTGCGTGCCCTTGAGGCTTTGCTCGAGGCGGTCGGCGGCGTTCTTCATCTGCTCGATCCGCTCCGACAGTCTGAGGGATTCCGAGCGCAGCGCCGTTACTTCCTTGTCGAGCCGGAGGGCTCCTGCCTTGGCAGTCTCAGCGGCTTCGAGGCTCTGCGCAGCCATCCTTTCGGCTTCGACCAGGACATCCTTGCGATGGGCCGCGAGCCGGTTGTCGATGCTGGCCTTGAGATCGGCGATCTGGCCTGTCAGCTGCGCGAGCTGCGGCAGGCGGCCGGCGCGCTGGGGATCGGCGGCGGCCGCCGCCGACATGGCGGACAGCTGCTCCTCGAGCTTCGCCAACCGGTCGCCTGCCTCAAGGAGGCTCTGCGCTTTGGCCAATGCCTCGCGCAGCGTCGCGGTCTCGCCGAGCAGCCGTGACTGCGCTTCGCCCATCGCT
>CAYWBX010000083.1:0-2800 GCA_964456015.1 uncultured Hyphomicrobiaceae bacterium
CGCCCCCACCGCATGACCGAGGCGCACAAGACCGACGGTCTTGCCGAGCTCGTCTGCTCGAACTCGTTCCGTGCCGACGACTGGTCGGCGAACGCCGTGGGGCTGCTGCATGAGGAGATGCGGCGCGCGGGCTCGCTCATTCTCGCCGCTGCCGACCGGCACAAGCTGCCGGCGGGCGGCGCGCTCGCCGTCGACCGCGATCGCTTCTCAGCCGCCGTCTCCGAGGCGCTCGCCCGCCATCCGCACGTGACGATCGTCCGCGGCGAGGTCGCCGGCCTGCCGCCGGACGACTGGAGGAGCGTCATCGTCGCCACTGGGCCGCTCACCTCGCCCGCCTTGAGCGCCGCGATCCAGTCGCTGACGGGCGAAGCCGAACTCGCCTTCTTCGACGCCATCGCTCCGATCGTGCACTACGACTCGATCGACCTGACGGTGGCCTGGCGCCAGTCGCGCTATGACAAGGCCGGGCCCGGCGGCACCGGCGCCGACTATCTCAACTGCCCGATGACAAAGGCCCAGTACGAGGCCTTCGTCGATGCGCTCCTTGCAGGCGAGAAGACCGAGTTTCGCGACTGGGAGGGCACGCCCTACTTCGATGGCTGTCTGCCGATCGAAGTCATGGCCGAGCGCGGCCGCGACACGCTGCGCTTCGGCCCGATGAAGCCCGTCGGGCTCGTCGACCCGCGAACCGGCGCGCGGCCCTATGCCGTCGTGCAGCTGCGTCAGGACAACGCGCTTGGCACGCTCTGGAACATGGTCGGCTTCCAGACCAAGCTGCGCCACGGCGCCCAGACGCGCATCTTCCGCATGATTCCGGGCCTCGAGAAGGCCGAGTTCGCGCGGCTCGGCGGGTTGCATCGCAATACCTTCCTCAACAGCCCGCGGCTCATCGACCAAAGCCTGCGCCTCAAGGCCGCCCCGCGCCTGCGCTTTGCCGGTCAGATCACCGGCGTCGAAGGCTACGTCGAGAGCGCCGCGATTGGCCTCCTCGCGGGCCGGTTCGCGGCCGGCGAACGCCTCGGCCGTTCGCTGCCGCCGCCCCCCGCAACGACGGCGCTCGGCGCCCTGCTCAATCACATCACCGGCGGCCACCTCGCGACCTCCGAGCCGGGTCCGCGCTCCTTCCAGCCGATGAACATCAATTTCGGGCTGCTGCCGCCGCTTGCGGCACCGACTGAGGGCGCCGACGGCCGCCGTCTCAAGGGCCGCGAGCGCGGCGGCGCCAAGAAGCGGCTGATGGCGGAGCGCGCGCTCAGGGATCTCGATGTCTGGCTTGCCGAAACCCGCCTGCGTGCCGCGGCCTGACCCGCGCGGCATCAATTGCCGGGCGGCAGCATGAGCCAGGCGTTGAGGTAGGTGACCCTGAGGCTGCCCGTGTCCGTCTCCGCGGCGTTGACGGTCTGCACGATGAGCGTCGCCGGCGGTCCGTCGCCCTCCGCGCGCAGGTCGACAGGCGGCAGACGAAGCGGCGTCTGTCCTGTAGCCGGTGTGGACCTGAGGGGTCCCTCTCGCGCGAGCAGCGGCTTCAGATCGAAGACCTGCGGCCGATCGATCTCGGACATGGCGAGCCTGAGACGGCTGCCTTCCTCGATCCGAAAGAGGATCCGGTTTCCGCCGGCTGCGATCTCGACGCTCCCCTCCCCAGCAGGCGCTGGAAACGACAGCGCCAGGGGGCCGACCGCGCGACCGCCCCCCGCCAGCAGCACGATCCCGGCGCCTTGCGCGCTGAAGCTCACAAGCGACCGCGCGCCGCCGTCCCGCGACGGTCTGGGCCCCAGCGCCAGCCGCTCCCGGATGCCCGCCAGGATGGCGGCGCTGTTCGCGCGCGTCACGCGCGGCTGACCGGCGAACGGATCGTTCGGGCTGCCAGCGAACAGCGGGCGCAGCGCATCGAGCCTGTTGCGCGCCGAAAGGTAGTCGACAATGCCGTGGAGACGGGCCCGCTCTGCCGCCGAGAACGGACTCTCAAGCCGCGCCGTGGCGACGACGCGTCCGTCGCGCACCACGCCCGCCGCCGAAAGCAGCCTGACCAGCGTTGAAACCTGATTGCGCACCGGCCAGCCGCTCATCCCCCACGGCCCGATCGCGGCGAGCCCGAGAAGCGCCGCCAGGACGCCGGTGATGAGCCGCAGATCGCGACCGGCGCCGGAAAGGCCCTGGCTGAACACAAGGCTCGCCAGCCAGACGCCGGCCAGCACGACCATGTAGCGGGCCTCCGTGAGGCCGTACTGTCCGATGCGTTGTCCGATGGCAACGGCGAGCATTACGAGCGGCACCACCAGCATCCATGGCCAGATGCGCCAGAACAGCTGCACGATCCGGCCGCCCGCCGTGCGCGTCGGATAGGCGGCGAGCGCCGTCATCGCCACCGCCACGCCGAACGAGAGCACCAGCCAGCCGATGCGGTTGCGCGGCAGACTCTGGTCGAAGAGGATCTTCACCGCATAGGCGTGCAGGATCGCGCCATAGACGAGCAGCAGCGGCGCCAGGATGAATCGCACGAGAGCGGCGACGGAGCGGCTGGTGAACTCGGTCTGCTCACCCTCCTGAACCTTGACCGCGAATTCCCGCGGCACCACGCTCAGCCAGTAGACCGGCGCGATGAGGCAGCCGGCCACGATCCAGACCTTCTCGTGCACCCGATAGGGAATGTTGAGACCGAACAGATACCTGAGCGTCTCGATGATGATCGAGACCTCCCGGCGAAAGTCGAGGCTCAGGGCGGACATGGCGATGCTGCCGACGACCGCGACCGACTGATCGATGAGCATCAGCTTGCCGTGAGGCACGAGCGGTCCGA
>CAYWBX010000083.1:2810-8901 GCA_964456015.1 uncultured Hyphomicrobiaceae bacterium
AGATACCTGAGCGTCTCGATGATGATCGAGACGCCGCCGGCGAACAGGCACATGGCGACCGTGGCCACGACGGCGCCGATCCATAAATGGTGGTTGAACTGCCATGTTTCGCCGTTCCGGAGCGCGCGCGTGAGATAGGGTGCAACGCTAAGCCCGAGGCACGCTGCCGCGGCGAGCAGCCACCAGTCGGCATCGACGGCCTGCCACGCGAGGAACAGAAAGCCGAACACCGCCCAGCCGACAAGGCCGATGCCGATCGCGGAGGCGGCCGGAAATTGGCGCTCTTCGGCATAGAGCGTCGCGCCGAGCGCCCAGAGAAAAGCCAGGCTGAGCCCCGAGGACACCCGCAGCCGCCAGGCGTAGTCTTCGGGCTCGCTGCCGCTTTGAAGCTCGAAAAGATGGTAGAGCGTCAGCGCGACGGCGGCCGCGACCGCCAGCGGAAAACGGTTGAGCACGGCGCGCAGTTCCGGCAGCCTGCCCATGACGAGCCGCGCAACATCCATTGGCATAGAGAACCGCCTTTCCGCGCCGCAAAGCACCCTCCGGACCGGGCCTTCCGGCTATCGTCCGCGGCGGCGCCCTTCGTACTTGGCGAGCACGCGCCGGGCTTCCGTGACGACCGCGTCGGCCATGGCCGCCTGACCTTCCGCGGTCGGATGGAACGCCCCCGAGTATAGGCTGGCAAGCAGCACCTGGAACCAGGAGATCGTATTCGAGGGTAAAGCCTTCTGCATGATCGAGCGCGCGACGTGGAAATTGCCGGTCATGAAGGCATCGTTCGGCGTGCGGAACCAGCGCTGGCGGGGGACGTAGGCCCGCCAGTCCGCGGGATTGAGCGGCACCCATTCGCTGCCCGTCCAGCGCGGCAGGCGCAGGTCATCCGCCGAGGAGAGCGCGTTGTCGACCCAGCCCGCACAGATGCTGCGGCCGATGAAGGCCTTGCGGTGGCCCGCGACGAGCGTCCAGCCGTGCTGACGGCTCGCCTCCTGCATGATGCCGTCGAGACGTTCGGCGGCCACCATGCTGTCCTTGGCCTTTTCGGCCGAGAGCGCGAAGTCGGACGCAACCGTCATGCCGGCGCGGCCATTGGGGCAGACCGTCCTGCCGTCCTCGAGCAGCGTCAGCGGCGGATAGCTCACGAGCAGCACCCGGTCCGCCTCGCTCCAGGGAATGTGCAGGATGTTGTGGAGCGCGCGGTTGAGCGCCTTGTAGCGGTCGTCGAGCTCGTCGAGCTGGGCGGCCGCCTCGACGAAGCCGTGGACTTGGCCGAACCAGCCGCCGACGCGCCGGAGCACCGATTGGTCGGCAAGCACCGCGTTGGCCACGAGCCGCGAGAAGCCGACATCGTTGCCGCCGATCGACACGAGAATGAGATCGATCTTGCGCGCGTGCTCGGGATCGCACTTGCGCAGCACGAGGCCGCCCTTCAGCGCCGGCACCCGGCCTCCGATGTGGTAGGCCTCGGGCAGATCGAAATCGTGCGCCGGCCGGCCGTCGCACTGCGCCTGGGCGACGGCCGAGATCTGCGACAGATCGGGCGGGTTCGGCACCCACTCGTGTCCCTTGTAGCGCAGAAAGAGGCCGTCGACGATCTCGGCGCCGGAGCACGCGTAGCCGACGTACGTCACGGCGCGCTTCGGGTTCTCGATGGCGAGTTGCAGGGCGGCGCGCAGCTGGTGCGAGTAGAGCGAGCGGTGGCAGGCCTGATCGAGCCAGCGCGGATTCGATTCGATGAACGCCTTGTCGCCGACCTCGCGCCAGTTGCCGACCCGCGCCGGATAGCCAAGATACTCGGTCGACCTCTCGCCGCGCCCGTAATCGACGTAGCGCTCGCGCGAGAATCGCACCGGCACGTCCGGGTTGCCTTCGCCCGACCCGAAGCTGTCGCCGATGCCGACGACGAAGACGTCCTCGATGACAACGTCGGCCTGCGCGATTTCGACATTGCCCACCTCAAGCGTGACGCGCGCGCCCGCCGGATACGGAATGTCAAGAATGACCGCCGTATCGCATGGCACCGTCACCGATTGCCCGCGCAGGCGCGCGGCCTTCGGCGCCGTGAGCCAGGTGCAGTCGATGCCCGCCTCAGCAATGCCCCGCGCGCTGGCGATGATGCGGTGCGACCTGGGGTTGATGTAATCGTTGCGACCCCGGCAGACGTGCCGGTTGCGCTCCGGCTCCCAGCACGTCGCGTCGATCACGGCGGCGGCCCAGCCCTCGCCGTGAAACCGTTCCGAAAGCGCCCGCTCGACGCTGAGCACGGGGGTAAGCGCCTCCGCCTCGCCAAGCGCCAGGAACGACGCCCGGTGCATCTCCGTATCGGACGGCTTGGTGAAAAAGCGGAAAGGGTTCTCAAGCCGCCATTCGATGGCGGGCGCGGCGGCGACCGGCGCCGAAGCGCAGAGCACCGCCAGCAGGAAGGCAGCCCGCGTCCAAAGCATCCCTGTCCCTGCCATGTCACCCCCGATGGCGCGAACCTCCGAAACTGGCCCGCCGCCCCTCAGATGCGGCCGCTCAAGGCCGCCCAGGCGAGCCGCCAGGCCCGCGCGAGCGGAAGCAGGTCTGTCTCGGCGGACAGACGGTTGGGTCCGAGCCGCTGTTGTGCCGCAAAATAGGGCTCGACCAAGACCAAGGGAAGCGCCCCGGTGCGCGCGGCCCGCCCGCGTTCGCGCAGACCCGCCCGTGCTGAAGCCAGCGCCCTCAAGGCCACGGCACGCGCCTCCTGCGCCATGGCCTCGACCGAGGCGGCAAGATGTTGCGGCGCCGGCTGATCCCGCAAATGCGCGCTGTCGAGGCCAGCGGCCTGCAACGCGCTGGCGGTGATCGGCGCTCCGCCGGTCCAGAGAAGGCGGCCAAGTCTCAGGAAGCCGCGCGCCAGTCCATAGGCAAGGCCCGCCGCTTCGATGAGTGCGTCCGGCCAGGGCTCGTCGCCGGCAAGGCGTGCCGCGAGCGCGAAGGGCAGGCCCTCAGAGGCTCCGAGGTGGCGCGCGAGCGCATCCGCATCGGGGTGGAACTCGCCCGTCAGATCGTGGGAACGCGCATCGACGATGCGCAGGAGATCTTTGACGGAGATCGTTCCGGCCGCAACGTGACGCGCGAGCTCTTCGGCAACCGGATGGCCCGCCGCACTGCCCTGCGGCAGACCGGCGAGGCAGTCCCGCCACCACTGCAGGCGCATCTCGCCGAGCAAGGGCTGGCTCACCCTCTCCGGGATCGTCGCCACGTCGGCGACGAAGGCCGTGAGCGCCAGAAGCGGCGTCTGGACGCCTGCCGGCGCCAGCAGCGCCGCAAGATACCGGTCGGGCTCGGCGCGGCGCGCCCGCACAAGGTCCATTGCAGGTCCCGCGGGCCCCCGGTTCCGGCTGCGCCCCGCCGCCATGGTCAATAGAGGTGCGCCGCCGCCACCATGACGAATGTCACGGGCACGGCGAGCAGGAGATTGATGCGCGCACAGATCACGACGCGGGCCCTTGCCCGCGCCTTGAGGGAGGCGTCGGCATCCGATGCAAGCAGGCGCAGCGCCGGCCAGATCACGAGATGCACGAGGCCCCACATGACGAGCCCGGCAAGCGACCCGCCCCAGAGCATCAGCGACTTGAGCGGCGGAATGTAGACCGCGGAGGCAAAGACCCAGCGGTCGAGCAGATAACCGGTCGCAAGCAGCAGCACGATGCCCGTCGCGAGCGTCAGGTGCGAGGCGGCGCGGAAGATCGTCGCGACCCTCGGCGCGATCTCGCGGGCGATGGTCGCCCGCCCGCTCTCGTCGGCGGTCTCGACGGCGGCGAGCTGCACGAAATTCACGAACCAGATCATGCCGACCCAGACGATTCCGGCGAAAACGTGCAGCCAGCGAACCAGAAACGAGACGAGGCCGAGCCCGTCGATGCGCGAGCCGGCAAGCCAAAGCGCCAGCATCGCGGCGCACACGATCAGTCCCGCCGCCAGGGCGTGCCGTGCCGAAGAGATCAGAATGCCAAGCATGTGTCGCCTCAGCCTTCAGTCGACGGCGATGAGTGCGGCCGCCACGGGACGCCCCTCCGCGAGGAGCACGTTGTAGGTCCGGCAGGCGGCCCCCGTATCCATAGGATCGAGGCCGATGCGCCGGTCGCGGAAGAGCTGTCTTACGGCGCGGCTCGGAAACACTTGCCGCCGCCCGGTCCCGAGGAGAACGAACCCGATGGCGTCGGCCTCGGCGAAAACTTCCTCGAAGCTTGCGACATCAAGCGCCTCGGCGTCGCTGACGCCCCAGGCGCGCACGCCGCCCGGCAGGCACAGGATCGAGCCGCGATGGCTCATGCCCGCGAAGCGGAAGCCGCCGTTGCCGTAGGCCTCGATCGGCGCCCGGCCCGGAAAGTAACCGGCTTTTGGGTCGTTGGTGGGCACTGCGCCTCTCCCCCCTCTGCGCGACGATGGCCGCCGGCCGCCATCCCTCGCCTCACGCCTTCGCCGAAGCCTTGTCCTTCTCGCTGCCGACCACTGTCTCGCGCTTGATGCCGAAGTACTCGAGGATCGGCGCCGCGATGAAGATCGACGAGTAGGTGCCAATCAGCACGCCGAGCAGCATCGCGAGCGTGAAGTTGTGGATCACCGAGCCGCCGAAGACGTAGAGCGCGACGAGCACAGCGATCGTCGTCGTCCCCGTAAGGACCGTGCGCGACAGCGTCTCGTTGATCGACTGATTGAGCAGCTCGTTGATCGGCATCCGCTTGTACTTGCGCAGGTTCTCGCGGATCCGGTCGGACACGACCACCGTGTCATTCACCGAATACCCGAGAATTGTGAGCAGCGCGGCAACGATCGACAAGTCGAACTCAAGGCCGAAAAGCGAGAAGATGCCAACCGTCACCAACACGTCGTGCGTCAGCGCCACGACCGTTCCCATGGCGAACTGCCATTCGAAACGGAACCACACGTAGACGATGATGGCGAAGATGCCGGCGAGCACCGCGATGGTGCCGGTGCGCCTGAGCTCCGCCGAGACGGCTGGCCCGACGACTTCGACGCGGCGTAGTTCGAAACCGGCGCCCAGCGCCTCGGTCACCTTGCGCAGCGCGGCCTGCTGCGCTGCATCGCCGCCGGCCTGCTGCTCGACGCGGATGAGCACGTCCGTCGGTGCGCCGAACTGCTGAATTTGCACGTCTCCAAGGCCGAGCGTGCCAAGCTTGGCGCGCAAGGCCGGCACGTCCGCCGGGCCCGTTTTCGACTGCACCTCGATCATGGTGCCACCCTTGAAGTCGACGCCGTAATTGAGCCCCTTGAAGAAGACAAGGGCGAGCGAGATCACCATGGCGGCAATCGACGCCCAGAAGCAGACGTCCTTGAAGCGCATGAAGTTGATGCGCGTGTCGTGCGGGAAGAAATCGAATCCCTTGAAGTTCGGAATGGGGATCATCTCAGTGCCTGCCGCTTTCTCGCGCGTTCTCAGATCGGAACCGAGATCCGGCTCGCGCGCCCTTTCTGGCTATTAAGCCACCAGACGACGAGCAGCCGGGTCACGGTGATGGCCGTGAAGACCGACGTGAAGATGCCGATCGAGAGCGTCACGGCGAAGCCCCGGATCGGGCCTGAGCCCAGCCAGAACATCAGGAGTGCGGCGGCAAAGGTCGTAAGCTGGCTGTCGATAATGGTGACCACGGCCCGGCTGAAACCGGCCTCGATGGCGCTGATCGCTGTCCGGCCGGCGCGCAACTCCTCCCGGATGCGTTCGTAAATGAGCACGTTGGCGTCGACCGCCATGCCGATCGTGAGCACGAGGCCCGCGATGCCGGGCAGCGTCAGCGTCATCCCGATCCCCGACATCAACGCCACGACCAGAAAGCCGTTCATGATGAGGGCGATGACGGCGAAGACCCCGAACGTCCCGTAGGCGATGGTCACCATGACGATCGTCGCAAGCCCCCCGACGAGCCCCGCAAACTTGCCCGCGTTGATCGAGTCGGCGCCGAGCGAAGGACCGACGGTGCGCTCCTCGACGATGGTGAGCTTGGCCGGCAGGGCGCCCGATCTGAGCTGGATCGCCAGCTGATTGGCGGTTTCGACCGTGAAGTTGCCGCTGATCTGGCCGGTGCCGCCCAGAATCGGCTCGCGGATC
>CAYWBX010000084.1:0-8886 GCA_964456015.1 uncultured Hyphomicrobiaceae bacterium
ACCCGGCCATGGAGTTTGCGAAATGAGAGGGCGCCCAATTCTGAGAGCGAGAGACCTCGTCAAGGAGCACGGCTCGGGCGCGGCCAAGGTGCGCGCGCTCAAAGGCGTGAGCCTGGATCTGATGCCCGGTGAGCTCACGCTGCTCATGGGACCATCCGGTTCGGGCAAGACGACGCTGCTCTCGATCCTCGGCTGCATCCTTACGCAGACGTCCGGCCACCTGACGGTCAACGGCCAGTCGACGGACGGCATGTCGCCCGAGCAGCTCGCCGCCATTCGCCGGTCGAACATCGGCTTCGTCTTTCAATCCTACAACCTCTTTCCAACGCTCACCGCGATCGAGAACGTGCGCCTCGCCCTCGACGTGCGCGGCCACTCCGGCAAGGCAGGCATTGCCATGGCCACTGATGCGCTCGAATCGGTCGGGCTCTCGCACCGGCTGACCGCCTACCCGCGCACGATGAGTGGTGGCGAACAGCAGCGCGTCGCCATCGCCAGATCGCTTGCCGGATCGCCGCCGCTGATCTTCGCAGACGAGCCGACGGCCGCGCTCGATGCCGAAAACGGTCTTGCGGTGATGGCGCTCATCCAGAAGCTTGCGCGCGACAAGTCCCGGGCGGTGCTCGTCGTCACCCACGATCACAGAACGCTTCAGTTCGCCGACCGGATCCTTACGATCGAGGACGGCCTGATCGTCGACGACCGGCGTCAAGCGGCGGCGACGGTGCATCCCGCCAGGCGACGGGGAAAGGCCGCGAGCGGTCACGTCCGGAGGAAAGCCTGAAGTAATGGGCAACATGAACTCGACCATCATCCTTCTGGCCCTGTCGGCCATCGCCGCGATCGGCGGCTCATACGTGCTCACGCGGCCCGGAACGCCGCCGAGCGACCGGCCGGCGGCCCCGGCCACGGTCTCCGCGCCAGCGCCCTGGTCCGCGACCGCGCCCGGTCGGGTCGAGCCGCGCAATGGCGAGATCCGCCTCTCGGCCGGCATCCCGGGGCGCATTGTCGAGGTGGCTGTCGCCCTCAACGACACGGTCGTTGCCGGCGAGACGATCGTGCGGCTCGACGACGAGGAGGCCCGAGCACGGGTCGCGGCGGCGGACGCCGAAGTGCAGGTGAGGCGGCGCGAGCGGGACGCGGAGACGACCACCAACCGGCTCGCCCTCGACCGGCGGCAGGCCGAGGATACGCTTGCCGCTTCGGAACGCTCGCTCGCGGTGGCGCGATCGGATCTCGACAGGATCGCGCGGGCGAAGCGCAACGGCGCCCCGCTCGGCGCCGGTGAATCGATCGAAGGTGCGCAGAAGGCCGTCGCCGACGCGCTCGAGAAAGTGGAGACCGACCGGGCGGCGTTGAGACGGGCGCAGGCCGCGCCGGGGGTGCCGCTGCCGACCCGGGTCGAAGCCGGTCTCACGGCTGCGCGGGCGGAGCTCTCGCTTGCGGAGGCCGTGCTCGAGCGAACGCGTCTGCGCACCCCCATCGGCGGCACGGTGCTCCAGCTCGCGGCGCGGGTCGGCGAGAACGCGGCGGCGACGCCCGAACAGGCGCTTGCGGTGATCGGCGACCTGTCGCTTCTGCGCGTGCGCGCCGAGCTCGAGGAGAGGGATGTCGCGAAAGTGAAAGCCGGGCAGGCAGCCATCGTCCGGTCTGACGCCTACCCTGGCCGCGAGTTCCCCGGCCGTGTCGCCGTCGTCGCAAAGATGCTGGCGCCGGCGAAGCTCGCGCAGCGCGGGCCGCGGCGGCCGACCGACCAGGACTCGCTCGAGATTCTCGTCGATCTCGACGCGGCGCCGGAGCTGCTGCCCGGCATGCGCGTCGATGTCTACTTCAGGGCGCCGGCCGGCGAGAAGAGGGCCACCGCCGCCGTCCCGCCCGCGACATCCGCCTCGGTCCCGGCGGCAAGCCCGACCGCCGGCAGCGGCGGCACGTCAGTCAAAGGGACACCGGCCAACTGAGCGGACAACGCGCTTTTTTGGCGGCCTTGTCCCGCACCGGGCCAAGCAAATCAGCTGTTCTTGAACACCGGCTTGCGCTTTTCGACGAAGGCGGCCATGCCCTCCTTCTGATCGTCGGTCGCGAACATGGGATGGAACGTGCGCCGCTCGAAACGCAGGCCTTCGGCAAGCGTCGTCTCATAGGCGCGGTTGACCGCCTCCTTCGTCATCATCACGATCGGCAGTGACATCGACGCGATGGTCTCGGCCGCCTTGAGGGCCTCCTCCAGCAGCTTGTCCGCAGGAACGACGCGGGAAACGAGGCCTGATCGCTCGGCCTCGGCGGCATCCATCATGCGTCCTGTAAGGCACATCTCCATGGCCTTGGACTTGCCGACGAAGCGGGGAAGGCGCTGAGTGCCGCCGGCGCCGGGCATGACGCCGAGCTTGATCTCGGGCTGGCCGAACTTGGCGGTGTCGGCGGCGATGATGAAGTCGCACATCATGGCAAGCTCGCAGCCGCCGCCCAGCGCGAAACCGGCAACCGCGGCGATGACCGGCTTCCTCGCATCGGAGACGCGGTGCCAGCGTGCGATGAAGTCCTCCTTGAAGGCCTGCAGGAACGTCTTCGACTGCATCTCCTTGATATCTGCGCCGGCTGCAAACGCTTTGTCGCTGCCCGTGATCACCATGCACCCGATGTTCTCGTCTGCCTCAAAGCCATCGATCGCCCGCGACAGCTCGGCGATCAGCGCCGCATTGAGCGCGTTGAGCGCCTTCGGCCGATTGAGAGTGATGAGGCCGACCTTGCCCTTGGTCTCGACGATAATGTTCTCGTAGCTCATGCCATACCTCGCGCCTCGGGAGCTCAACGTCGTGAACGGTGCATCTGGCTTAGCGCGAAGCCACCGTTTGCGCCAAGAGGATTGCGCATCTGCGGACCCGGGGCAGGTCAGCGCTGGCACTGCGGGCAATGGAACGTGGAGCGGCCAACCTGTACGATGCGCCGGATGCGGCCGCCACAGCCCGGCCGCGGGCATGGCTCGCCTTCGCGCCCATAAACGGCGAAGTCGTGCTGAAAATATCCGAGCGTGCCGTCCGTGTGCTTGTAGTCGCGCAGGGTCGAGCCGCCGGCCGCGATGGCCGCCTCGAGCACCTGGCGGATGACCGGAGCCAGCCGGGTGGCGTGATCCGACGGAGCACCGCTGCGCCGGGCGAGTACGCCCGCGCGCCGTCGCGGCGAGAGCCCCGCCCGAAACAGCGCCTCGCAGACATAGATGTTGCCGAGGCCGGCGATGATCCGCTGATCCATCAGGAAGGCCTTGAGGTCGGATTTGCGGCCCGCCGCCGCTCCCGCGAGATACTCGGGCGTGAGCAACGGCCCCAGCGGCTCGATTCCGAGATTTCGGAAGTGCGGATGGCGCGGCACCTCGGTCGCGGGGATGAGGCTCATGTGGCCGAAGCGACGGGCGTCGTTGTAGGTGATCGTCGCGCCGCCCTCCATGGTGAACACGACATGATCGTGGGCCGGATCGTCGCCGGCATCGAGAGCGAACGCGCCGACTTTGCGACCGTTGGCGCCGCCCGGCATCGCAATCCTGAAGCGGCCGCTCATGCCGAGGTGCATGGCGAGAATTTCTCCCCCTTCGATCTCGACCATCAGGTACTTCGCGCGCCGGCCGATCCCCATGGCTCGGCGGCCCTGCAATCTTGCGGGAAAGTCCTCGGGAAAGGGAAAGCGCAGATCGGGGCGGCGCTGCTCGACACGGATGAAGCGGCGGCCGGACATCACGGGTTCGAGCCCGCGCCGCACCGTCTCGACCTCGGGCAGCTCCGGCATCGCCTCACACGGCGAGCAGCTTGTCGCGCAGCCGGGCGTCGTCGCGCAGCCGCTGGCTTGGCCCCGTGAACTGCACCTCGCCCTTCTGGAGCACATAGACGCGGTCGGCGAGCGCCAGCGAGAAGTCGAGGCCCTGCTCGGCGAGAAGGATGGTGAGGCCCTCCCGCTTCAGGCGCTGGATCTGCGCGAGCATGTTCTCGACGATCACGGGCGCCAGCCCTTCCGATGGCTCGTCGAGTAGCAAAAGTTCAGGGTTTCCCATCAGCGTGCGCGCGATGGTGAGCATCTGCTGCTCACCGCCCGAGAGCACGCCGCCCATGCGGTCGCGCAGCTCCCTGAGCTTCGGGAAAAGCTCGTAAACCGCCTCGACGTTCCAGCGGCCGCGCCGGCTCGCCGACCGCTCGGCGACGTCGAGGTTCTCCCAGACCGTGAGCTCGGCGAAAATCCGGCGATCCTCCGGCACATAGCCGATGCCAGAGCGGGCGAGAACGTGCGGCGGCTTGCCCGTGATGTCCTGGCCTTTGAAGGTGATCCGCCCCTGGCTCGGCGGGGTGAGCCCCATGATCGAGCGCATGGTGGTGGTCTTGCCGACGCCGTTGCGGCCGAGCAGGCAGACACACTCTCCCGGCTTGATGTCGAGCGAGACGCCGAACAGCACTCGGCTGGTCCCGTAGGCGGTATGAATGTTCTCGACCTCGAGAAGATTGGTCAATGCTTGCCTCCTCCGAGGTAGACGCGGCGCACCTCCGCGTCCAGGCGAACGTCCTCCGGCTTGCCGGTGGCGATGATGCGACCCTGGTGCAGCACCGCGATCTTGTCCGAGATGGAAAACACGACATCCATGTCGTGCTCGGTGAAGAGCAGTGTGAGGCCGCGCTCCTTGGCGATGCGATCGAGCAGCTCGATGGATTCGCGCGTCTCCTGCGCGCTCATGCCGGCCGTCGGCTCGTCGAGTAGCAGGATCGTCGGATCGCCGGCAAGCGCAATGCCGAGCTCGACCTGCTTCTGGGCGCCGTGGCTCATCTCGCCGGCCACCATATGCGCCACATCGGTGAGCGCGAGCGACTCGAGCATCGCCTCCGTCTTGTCGCGGAATTGTCGGCGGGCGACGCCGAACATGTTGAGCGACTGGCCGCCATAGGCGATGAACGCCGCCTGCAAATTCTCGTAAACGGTCAGGTTGGGGAAGATATTGGTGCGCTGGAAGGAGCGCGCCATGCCCATCTTGCAGATGCGATGGGGGGCGATGCCGGTAATGTCGCGGCCCTCGAGCAGGACCTCGCCGGCATCCGGGACGAGGTGCCCGGTGATGAGATTGAACAGGGTCGACTTGCCGGCGCCGTTCGGGCCGATCACAGCCGTCACCTTGCCCTTCTCGGCAGTCAGGCTCACGTCGTTGGTGGCGACGAAACCTGAGAACGATTTGCGCAGGTTCTTGACCTCGAGCATCGCTCACCCCCTGCCTTTCACGCGCCGCCAGAGCGTCTCGAGACCGCCGAGCAGTCCGCCGGGGAACGCAAAGAGGAGAACGAGCAGGATGACGCCGAGAACGAACGGCCAGTATTCCGTGTAGGAGACGACGGCGCCGTTGAGGAGGATTAGCACGGCAGCGCCGATCGTCGGGCCCCAGAAGTGGTTGATGCCGCCGAGGATCGACATGATCAGGACCTCGGCGCCCTTGGTCCAGTAGGCATAATCCGGGAAGACTCCGCGCTTGTAGACTCCGAAAAGGCCGCCGGCGAGGCCGGCAAAGCCGCCTGCAATGATGAAGGCGTAGAGCTGGTAGCGGCGCACGTCGATACCGATGAACTGCGCGCGCTCGGCATTGTCGCGAATCGAGTTCAGGATGCGTCCGAAGGGGCTCAAGGTGATGCGCCGCAACAGGTAGATGCCGATGGCGCACAGGGCCAGCGCCACCAGGTAGAACTTGGCCATCTGGAGGGAGCGCGGGTGCACGGGCAGCCAGTCGAGGAAGGGAATGTCCGGCATCGGCACGCGCGGATAGCCCTGCTCGCCCCCGGTAACCTCGTTCCACTTGAAGCAGATGGCCCACACGATCTGCGCGCAGGCTAGCGTCAACATGGAAAAGTAGACCTTGGTCAGCCGGACGCAGAAAAAGCCGAAGATCGCGGCGAAAAGCGCACCACCCAGTCCGCCGAGTACGAACGCCAGCAGGAAGGGCACCTGCAGCTCGCCCATCAGCAGACCGCAGACATAGGCTCCGATGCCGAAATAGGCGGCATGACCGAAGGGGACGAGACCGGTGGTGCCGAGCAGGAGATTGAGGCTCGTTGCAAACAGCGCGAAGATGGCGATGTAGGTCGCCAGGTCGATGTAATAGCGCGATGCAAAGAACGGCACGGTGGCCGCCAGCAAGGTCAGCACCAGCGTCCAGGGGATGCGCTCAAGCAGGGATTGCCGCTCGCTCATCGGATCGGTCTCCCGAGCAGACCCCACGGCCGGATGATCAGAACCGCCGCCATCAGGATGAACGCGGCGAAGATCGAGAAGCGCGGAAAGATGAGGATGCCGAAGGACACGACCATTCCATAGATGATTGACCCGAGAAGCGTTCCCCAGAGCGAGCCGAGGCCGCCGATGACGACGACGATGAACGCATCGAGAATGATCTCGATGTCCATGCCCGGGACCACGCCCTTGATCGGTGTCACCAGAGCACCAGAGAGTCCGGCCAGGAAAGCGGCCAGGACGAACATGCCCGTATAGAGCAGCGAGACATTTGTGCCGAGCGCGCCGAGCATCTCGCGGTCGAGCGCGGCGGCGCGGATGATGCGCCCCCAGCTCGTCCGGTTCAGAAACACGTAGAAGCCGTACGCAATGCCGAATCCGATGCACACGATCATCAGGTCATAGTGCGGCATCCGCACGCCGGCGATGTCGAAATAGCCGGACAGCAGCGCCGGCCGTTGCACCGAGACCGGCTGCGTGCCCCAGATGAATTTTGCGACATCGCCGAAGATGAGAACCAGCGCATAGGTGAACAGAAGCTGATAGAGCTCGGCCACCTTGTAGACGTGACGCAGCAGGAAGCGCTCGACGAAAAACCCGATGAGCCCCACGGCGCTGGCCGCGAGCAGCACCGCGATGCCAAAGCCGACGAGACTGTTGCCAACGAGATAGTGGACGATGTGCCAGGCGATGTAGGCGCCAAGCATGTAGAGCGAGCCGTGGGCGAAGTTGATGATCCTCAAGACGCCGAAGATCAGCGAGAGCCCGGAGGCGATGAGGAACAGGAACATCGCGGTGGTCAGCCCGCTCCTGAACTGACCCAGCATCAGGGTCGGATCGACGAATGCAAGGTGCACGAGAACTCCCCGGTTCGCGGACGCCGCGCGGACGCATGTCGCCCCGCAGGCATGACAGAGGCGGCCCCGGTGGGAGCCGCCTGAGCAGTGTCGTCGGAGCTCAATCCATGAACGGCTTCGGATCGATGTACTCGGCGTCCTTCATGAAGGCGATGCCGTCGGGACCCTTCTCCATGACGCCGTAGAATTCGCCGCGATCTGCCTGCTGATCCTTGGCGCGAATGGTCTGCTTTCCGAACGGCGTGTCGATCGTGAGGCCTTTGAGCGCCGCCGAGACCTTGTCGCTGTCCGTGCTGCCCGCCTTCTTGATGCCTTCTGTCAGGAATTGCATGGCGACATACATCATGATGGGCCAGCTCGACGGCGGGTCCTCCTTGGTGAAGGCCTTGAGCCGCGCGATGTAGTCCTTGTGGGACTGCGGCTGGCCCTTGTAGGTGGGCAGATCGTAGGCGTTGGCGATGATTCCGAATGGATACTCGGGTCCCATGGCCCGTGTCGCCTCGACGGAGCCCGCCTCGCCGCCGTTGACGACGCGGTTCTTCACCGCATCGAACATGCCGAGGGGCTTCGCCTGCTTCGCCCACGTCACGAAGTGACCGCCCCACATGGCCGAGAAGATGGCGTCCGGCTTCTTCGACATCTGTGCGTTGATGAAGGGGGTGTAGTCCGCCTCGCCGAGTTTCGGCCACTGCGAATCGACGACCTCGATGTCCGGGCGCAGCTTCTTGATGTGGGCGATGAACTCCTTGGTGATGTCCTGACCATAGGCGTAGTCGTGTGCGATGGTCGCGACCCGCTTGACGTCTCGCCATTTGGCGATGATCTCGGCGCCGGTGCGGCCCTCGATCGTCGTGTTCGAGGCGGTGCGGAAGATGTAGGGGTGGAGGTTCTTCGGCGCGACGAGCTGATCCGTCTTCGGGATCGGCGCGATCAGGACGATCTTGTTCTCCTTGGCGATGGTCGAGACCGCGGGGCCTTCGGCGGACGTCAGCGTTCCAACCAGAAAGTCGACGTTCTCCTTGAGGATCATCTCGCGCGAGACGCGCACGGCCTCGTCGGGCGTCGCCTTGCTGTCGCGCACCACGAGCTCGATCTTGCGTCCGAGCACGCCGCCGGCGGCATTGAGCTCCTGGACGAACATCTGCGCGCCCTTGAGCGCGGGCTCGCCGTAGAGGGCCGCGGGCCCGGACAGAGGCAACGGCACACCAACCTTGATCGGCCCGCCTTGCGCATATGCTGCGCCCGACAATGCACACACCGCGACCGGCAGCGCCAGCGCGACACGACGCGTCACCTTCATTCGAGTTCTCCTCCCAGTGGCGAGGCGGCTTCGCCTGTCAACGGCGCCGCTCACTCAGTGCGCGCGGAGCTTGCCCCGCTTTAAGGGGAGAAGTCAAAGGTGAGCTCGCTTGGCTGGCGCAGCTCAGAAATGTGCGCCGCGCCGAGCCTGCCGCCGGCGCACGCCGGTGCGCCCACGGACTGGACCGTGCTCGCGACACCGTCGGCAACCGTACTTGCCGGGCTGCGCGTCCGCTCCTTTGCGGAATGGCGGCCGGCGCCCGAACCTGATCCCTCCTCCCGGGTTGCGCGGCTGTGGCAGTCGCCTCCCGCTCGGCAAGCCCGCGCCGCGCGGCACGGCACTCCTCGAAGGTCAGGATCGGCGCTGTCCATGACAGACGCCTTTTGCGTCCTCACGGAGCGGGCGCCGCCGGAGGGCAGCGGCTCACGCAGCCGAGCAGCGGCACCTCCGCCTTCATGCGCTCCGCTTCGGCCAGGATCCATT
>CAYWBX010000085.1:0-8834 GCA_964456015.1 uncultured Hyphomicrobiaceae bacterium
CCTGCGCGCTCATCATCATGCGCACGACCATGCCGAGCGGCGCGAGCGTGTAGCGCGCCACCCACTCGGCAAAACGCAGCGAGGCGGCCGGCAGCGCCGGCACGTCCATGCGCTCGATCACGGGCTTGAGCTTCGCCTCGGTGACGGGCCTGCCCTGGTCGCCGAACGGCGCGTCCCAGACGACGCCGATGCGTGTCTGGGGGCCGAACGGCACCAGAACGAAGGACCCCGGCGGGGCCTCGACTCCGTCAGGCAGCGCATAGTCGTAGGTCTGGTCGAGCGCCACTGGCAGGAGGACCGGCACGCGCGGCCGCGGGCTCGGCAGGGGGGCGAGCCCGAGCAAGCCTTCCAAACTTTCGGTCCTGCGACTAGAAGGGGCGTTGCGACTCATTTGACCAGATCATGGCCCGCCGATCCGGCAGACCGATGGCACGGGAGACTTAGCCCCCATGAAATTCTTCGTCGACACGGCCGATGTGGCCGAGATCCGCGAACTCGCCGACCTCGGGCTGCTCGACGGCGTGACGACGAACCCGTCCCTCATCGCCAAGGCGGGTCGCGATTTCAAGACCATCATCGGCGAGATCTGTGCGCTGGTGCCCGGCCCGGTCTCGGCCGAGGTCGCGGCGACCGATACCGAGGGAATGCTCAGGGAAGGCAGGATCCTCGCAAAAATCGCCAAGAACGTCGCCATCAAGGTGCCGCTCACCTGGGACGGGCTCAAGGCCTGCAAGGCCCTCGCCGCGGAAGGCACGATGGTCAACGTGACCCTTTGCTTCTCGGCCAACCAAGCCATCCTCGCCGCCAAGGCCGGAGCGACCTTCGTCTCGCCGTTCATCGGCCGGCTCGACGACATCGGCCTCGACGGCATGGCGCTCATTCGCGAGATCCGGGCCATCTACGACAATTATCCGGATTTCAAGACGGACATCCTGGCCGCCTCGATCCGCACCGTGAACCACGTGAAGGAGAGCGCGCTCGCGGGCGCCGACGTCGCAACGGTGCCGCCCGCAATCCTCAAGGCGCTCGTCAAGCACCCGCTCACCGACAGGGGGCTCGAGGCCTTCCTCGCCGACTGGAAGAAGACCGGGCAGACGATTAGCTAAGGCTGGCCCCCCCGATGCGGTCGATCCGCGAACGCAGCAATGTCAGCCATGGTCCGGTGATGATCGACACCATCGTCGACCGGCCGGCGGGCGATGCCAAGTGGCCGGCGCTTGTCCTGCTGCCCTCGCTCGGACGGGACTCGGAGGACTTCGATACCGTTGCCGCGCCGTTGGCGGCCGAGGGCTTCCTGGTTCTGCGGCCGCAGCCGCGCGGCATCCTCGGCTCGAAGGGTCCGCTTGAGGGCATCACGCAGCACGACTTCGCGCGCGATGTCGCCGAGGTAATCCGTCGGCTCGGCGGCGGGCGCGCCGTGGTCGGCGGCCATGCCTACGGCAACTGGGTGGCGCGGCAGACGGCGACGGACTTCCCGGAGCTTGTCGCGGGGGTCGTGCTGATTGCGGCCGCGGCGCAGGGCGCGCCGCGCCACCTCGGCCAGGTGGTCAGCGATGCAGGCGATCCCACACTGCCGGTGGCGCGCCGGCTCGCCGCGCTCCGGGAAGGCTTCTTCGCGCCGGGGCATGATCCAAGCGTGTGGCTCGAGGGCTGGCATCCGGCGGTCAAGGCGGTTCAGCGCGCGGCTGCACAGGCGGTGCCGCGCGAGACGTGGTGGGGCGCCGGGCGGGCGCCCATCCTCGAGCTGCACGCCGAGCACGATCCGTTCATGCCGGCTGCGATGCGCGGCGAGATGCGCGCCGCTTACGGCGACCGCGTCACGACGCGCCTCATCGCGGGGGCAAGCCACGCGCTCATCCCGGAGCAGCCCGACGCCGTCGTCCGCGAGATCGCGGCCTGGGTCCGGGGGCTCGCGACCGGATAAGTCCGAGCTGGGTCAGCTCTTGGCCCGCTGGATCGCCGTCTCGAGTCCGCGGTCACGCGCCTTCTTGAAGGCTTCGGTGACGTGGCTCAGCTGGTGCGTGTCGAAGTGCGCGTGCAGCGCGGCGCGAAGGCCCTGCGCATCGAGCGTGCGGTTGATCGACCGCTTGGTGAGCTTCAGCGCGAAGGGCTCGGCCTTGGCGATGTCGGCCGCCATGGCCATCACCGTCCGCGTGAGCTCGGCGCGCGGCACGACCTTGTTGACCATGCCGATGGCAAGCGCCTCGGCCGCCGGCATCCGGCGTCCGGTGAACAGCAGCTCCTTCGCCTTGCGGGCGCCCATGACCCAGGGATGGATCAGCACCTCCACGGCCGCCGCCCCCAGGGTCTGGCAGACGGGATCGGCAAAGAAGGCATCGTCGGAGGCAACGACCAGATCGCACATGTTCGCGACCATGAAGCCACCCGCAATGCAGGCTCCCTGAACTTCCGCGATGGTCGGCTTCGGGCAGTCCCAGATGCGCAGCGCATACTCAAGGTAATAGAGCTCCTCATAGGCCCACCGCTGCTCGACGGTGAAGTTCGCGCGCTTGGCCGCACCTTCCTTGAGGTCGTGGCCGGCCGAGAAGTGGTCGCCCTTGCCGGCGATCACGATGACGCGGATCGCAGGATCGGCGACGGCGGCGGCAAGCGCCCGATCGAGTTCGTCGAGGAGTTGCTGGCTTTCGGCATTGCGCATCTCCGGCCGATTGTGCGAGAGCCGCGCGATCGGGCCGTCGGTCTCGGTGGCGATGAACTGATACGTCACTGGCGTCTCCCCGTTCATGTTGTCCTGCAACATAACAGGGCGGCTGCGGCCGGCCAACGCGGGCCATGACCGGGCAGTCCAGCCGGACCAGGTCCGCGCCCGCATCGAGCCGTGCATCCGGTACGCCGGAGACATGCGTTCGCCACAGCACGGATTGGACGGCTTTGCATCGTCGGCTAGTGTCCGCCCGACAACGCCAACGCCAGACGCAGCAGCGAGAGCTGAGACCCGCTGCCAACTCTGCCGATGCCGCGGGAGGCCGGCCGCATCCCATGCAGAAGCCGAACCCGAGCGATCCGGCAGCGCCCCGAGGGGGCCCTGGCGCGCCTCTCGCCGCCTCATGGCGATCGACCTTCCATCCATTCACCGTCCCGGCCTTCCGATTTCAGTGGCCGGGCGACCTGATGACCGCCGTTGCCGCCGAGATGGAGATCGTCATCCTCGGCTGGTACGTGCTCAGCGAGACGGGCTCGGTGCTCCTCCTCACGCTCTTCGGCGCATTGCACTTCTTCGGCACGCTCGCCGCTCCGCTCATCGGTGTCGTCGGAGACCGAATCGGGCTCAGGCCCCTTATCGTGCTGATGCGCGCCGTCTACGTCAGCATCGCCGCGGCGATGGCTGCGCTGGCGCTCGGTGGGCGCATCTCGCCGGGGATCGTTTTCGTCCTCGCCGCAGGCATGGTGCTGGTGCGCGCCTCCGACATCAGCGTGCGCACGGCCATTGTCGCCCAGCTCATGCCGTCGGCGCTGCTCACCGGCGCCGTCGGCCTTTCCCGCACGACTGGCGACGTCGCGCGAATCTTGGGTGCGCTCACGGGGGCGAGCCTCTTTGCCCTCTTCGGTTTGGGTCCGGCCTATGTCGCAATCCTCCTCCTCTATCTCGGCGGCCTGCTCCTCACCGTCGCGGCCGGCGCGCGGACCACACCGGGCGCGCCGCGAAGCGCCGGCGATCGCCGTTCGCCGTGGCGCGAGCTCGCGGCGGGCCTTGCCTACGTCTGGCGCGCGCCGCAGCTCAACGCCGGCATGTGGCTCGCCGTGCTCGCCAATCTCACCGCGTTTCCGTTCAGCGGCGGGCTCATGCCTTACGTGGCGCGCGATGTTTACGGCCTCGAATCGACCGGCCTCGGCTTTCTCATCGCGAGCTTTGCCGCCGGCGCAATGGCTGGCTCGCTGACCGTCGGTGCCATCGGCGGCCGCCTGCGGCTCGGGCGGCAGATGCTCGCCGCTTCCGCGATCTGGCATCTGATGCTGCTCGGCTTCGTGCACGCGCCGGGCGCCCTCGCCGGCGCCGCCTTCCTGATCTTGGCCGGCTTTGCGCAGAGCATCAGCATGGTGGCGCTGGCGGCGATGCTCTTGCGCACCTCCGAGCCCGACTTCCACGGGCGAATCATGGGTGTGAGGATGCTCGCGACCTACAGCCTGCCCCTAGGGCTCGTCATTCTCGGCGCGCTGATCGAGCGGGTCGGCTTTGCCATCACGGCCTCGTGCTGGCTGCTCGCCGGGATCGCCGTCACGGCGGCGATCGGCATCGGCTGGCGCGAGGCCGTGTGGGCGCGCGAGGCGGCCGCCAATCGGCGCTGATCCCGGCATCCCGCCGCAATCGCCTTCCGTTTCCGGGCGAGGTTGCCTATCGTCCCGCCAATCATCGGATCAAGAGAGGGAACTCTGCCATGGCGCGCGTCCTCACCGTCGGAGCCGCACAACTTGGACCCATCGCACGCAACGAGACACGCGGCCAGGTGGTCAAGCGGCTGATCGAACTCATGCGGCAGGCGAAATCGATGGGGGCCGACCTCGTCGTCTATCCGGAGCTGGCGCTCACCACGTTCTTCCCGCGCTGGTACTTCGAATCCCAGGCCGAGATCGATCAATGGTTCGAACGCGAGATGCCGTCGGCCGAGACGCGGCCGCTTTTCGAAGAAGCAAAGCGGCTCGGCGTCGCCTTCAAGCTCGGCTATGCGGAGCTCACCGAGGAAGCGGGGCGCACGCGCCGGTTCAATACGGCGATCCTCGTCGACAAGGACGGCGCCATCAAGCTCAAGTACCGCAAGATCCACCTGCCGGGCCACGCCGAGCACGAGCCGTGGCGCGCGTTCCAGCACCTCGAGAAGCGCTATTTCGAGGTCGGCAATCTCGGCTTCCCGGTGACGCGGATGCTGGGCGGCATTCTCGGCATGTGCATCTGCAATGACCGACGCTGGCCGGAGACCTACCGCGTCATGGGGCTGCAGGGCGTCGAGATGGTCTGCCTCGGCTACAACACGCCCGAGCATCATCCGGTGGCTCCCGAGCACGATCATCTGGGCTATCATCACAACACGCTGTCGCTGCAGGCCGGCGCCTATCAGAACGGGACCTTCGTCGTGGGCGTCGCGAAGGCGGGACTTGAGGAGAACTGCAAGCTCATCGGCGGCACGCAGATCGTGGCGCCCTCCGGGGAGACGATCGCGATGGCGACGACGCTCGGCGACGAGCTTGTCGTCGCGCGCTGCGATCTCGACCACACCAAGTCCTACAAGGAGACCATCTTCAACTTCGCCAAGCACCGGCGGCCGGAGGCCTACAGGCTCATCTGCGAGCGGACGGGCGCGGTGCTGCCGCCCGAGTGAGGGGCTGACAGTTCAGTGAGGTGTGGCATGACGCGGATTGACCGCCGAGACAGAGGCCGCCTGGTCGCGACGGAACTCGGGCAGGCCGAGCCGCACGAGCTCGTGCCCGGCTTCGCGGACTTCATGGCGGAAGTCGTCTTCGCCGGCGTGTGGGACCGGCCGGGCCTTGCCAAACCTGATCGCGCGCTCTGCGTCCTTGCCGCTCTCGCAGTCCTGCAGCGGCACGAGGCGCTGGCGCAGGCGGTGGCGACGGCGCTCGACCTCGGACTGCCGGCGCGCAGCGTGCTCGAGGTCTTCGTTCAGGTCGGGCTCTATGCCGGCTTCGTCACCACCGAGGCGTCGGCCCGCATCGCACACGCGGAATTCGCCCGACGGGGCATCGTCGTCGCGCCCGACGATCATCCCCGGGCCGATGACGAGGAACTTGACCGGCGCGGGCGGGAGCTGATGGCGCGGCTTCACGGGGAGCGCGCCGAGCAAGGGTATGCCGCGCCGGGAAATGCCATCACCGGCACGCTCTATCCGGCCGCGATCCGCTACGGTTACGGCGAGCTCTGGTTCCGGCCCGGCCTCGACCATCGCCAGCGGATGCTCGCGGCACTTGCCGCCTTCACGGCCATGGGCCTTGAAGCGCAACTCGGCAAGTTCGCGCGCTCGGCGCTCAATATCGGCCTCAGCCGCACCGAGGTGATCGAGGCGGTGATCCAGACCGCGCCCTACAGCGGGTTCCCGCGGGCGCTCAACGGCCTCGCGGTCCTGTCGGCGGCGATCTGAGCGCCCGGCTCAGGCGGCCAGGATCTGATCGGCAATCTTCTCGGCGGTCATCAGCGTCGGGAAGTTGGTGTTTGCCGACGGCACAATCGGAAAGAGCGAAGCATCGACGACACGCAGGCCCTCGACGCCGCGGACACGACCTTGCGGATCGGTCACCGCCATCGGGTCGCCGTCGGCGCCCATGCGGCAGGTGCAGGAGGCGTGCCAGACACCGATCGCCGCCTTGCGCACGAACGCCTCGAGCGCCTCGTCGTCGCGCATGCACTCCTCGAAGCGGAACTGCTCGACCACAACGTTGTCGATCAGGAGCTTGCGCACCAGCGCATGGCTGTCGAGGAGGCCGGCGACCGCGGCGGTGAGGACCTTGTTCTTGGCGTTGACCACGCCGAGCGCCCGCACGCGGTCGGAGTAGCTCGCCGGAAACGGATTGTCGACGACGCCGCGGAACGCCGGGTGCTCGTACATTTTGCCGAGCATCCGAAATCCGCTCATGAGCCGCTCGAGGTCTCGACGGTCGGAAAGCAGGTTGAACTCGACGAGGGGATGCTCGCGCCAGTCGCGGGAGACCAATTTCACCTCGCCGCGTTCCGAGCAGGTTCGGTTGACGAACACGAGGAGCGAGCCGATCCGCTCACCGATGGCGTGCCAGGCGGACTTGGTCACCGAGCACACGAACATGTCGCCCTTCGGGATGTCGGGGAGGTTCGAGGAATAGCGCAAGCCAAGCGCCATGTGCCGGCGGGTGTGGCTGTTCATGCGGCTGCCGCGCTTGACGAACGACGAGACGGCGATCGCCGGGTGGTCCATCAGGCGCTGGCCGACGCCGGCCAGTCCGACCCGCACCTCGATCCCCATGTCCTTCAGGTGCCCGACCGGGCCGATGCCGGCGCGCATCAGATGCGCGGGCGAATGAATCGCGCCACAGGAGAGGATCACCTCCCGCCCGCGCAACTCCTGGGGCGCCCCCTTGACGATGGCCTTGACGCCGACGCAGCGGCGGCCCTCGAAGATCAGCTCGGCGACCTCCGTCTCGGTCGAGATGCGCAGGTTCGGACGCCGGCGCACGTCGCGATTGAGATAGCCGATGGCCGCCGAGACGCGCTGCTCGTTGGCGTTCGAGTGGGTGAGCGGGAAGTAGCCGTCGCGAAACTCGCCGTTCTGGTCCTCGATGTAGGAAAAGCCTGCCGCCTTGAACGCCTCGGCCGAGGCCTTGTTGAAGCCGGTCCAGTGCTCGGGAAAGATGCGGCGCACCGGAATGTGGCCGTCCTTGCCGTGATAGGGACCGTCGAAGTCGAGGTCGCGCTCGACCTTCTTGAAGTAGGGCAGGACATCGTCCCAGCCCCAGCCTCTGGCCCCGCGGCTCTCCCAGATGGCGTAGTCGGTCGGCGCGCCGCGGTTGGCGAGCTGGCCGTTGATCGAGGAGCCGCCGCCGAGAACGCGGGCCTGCTCATACTTGCGCAAGGGGGGCGGGTTCTCGTGCGGGTTGTTGTGCGAGACAACCTCGGTGCGCACCTTGAGCTTGGTCCAATGGAAGCGCGGATCGAAGTAGGCGAGGCCCGAGTAGCTGTCGAGGATCTCCTTGGGTTCGGCGCCGGGCGGGGTATCGGGACCCGCTTCGAGCAGGATGACCTGATTGGAGCTGCGTGCCGAGAGCCGGTTGGCCAGCACCGAGCCGGCGGAGCCCCCGCCGACGATGATGTAGTCGTAGGTCATTTCTGTCCGACACCCTGCCTCGTTAGGAACATCATCAAAATAGTGTTGGCGAGCCTCATCTTCCCATTTCGGAGAGCCGAGTTTCATTCTCCTCAGTGCAAGAGCAGGTAGGCATCTTTCTGTTGAAATCGTGCAATCGCCACTAGCTGCCGTTGCCCCGGTTGCGCTCCGTAGATAAAGTTAGCATCATTGCAATTGAGGTATCAAATGACGCTGCAGCGCGGTTTAGCAATTTTGCTTTCGCTCTTGCACGGGGCGTGTGCCACAAGTTCGGCGGATGTGCGTGGGACGTACGTATCACCACTTCAATATCAGCATCTGAACTGTCAACAGATCGCGGCTGAGGCAGAACGTGTATCTCGAAGAGTTGGTGAGCTCTCTGGAGTACAGGATAGCAAGGCATCCAGCGATGCGGTGGCTACGGGGGTTGCTCTGATTGTTTTTTGGCCAGCAGCATTCATGATCAAGGGTGACGGACAGACTGCAGCAGAGCTTGGCCGCCTTAAGGGAGAATTCGAGACCCTTGAGAAGGTATCCATTGAAAAGAACTGCAATCTCAAGTTTCAGCAGCAGACCCGGAAGGCTTGACAGTTTCCGCACTGCTGACTGACCCTCAGTGCGATTTTTCCTCGCTCGCGTCGGCGAGGGCAAGTTACCAGTGTTGCGGTTATCTACCCTTGCCAATCAACAGGCTCTCGTGCAACCAGAGCGCACGACAGCAGGTCCCCGCCGGGGATTCGCAAGGCCGTCCAATGATGTCCGCAGTTCGTGACGGCTCTCGCCACTCAACCGTGGGATGCGGACGCATGGCCACCACCGACGATCTTTTCGGCAACTCCGCGCACGACATGACCGCCAAATCCGCCCGCCGCACCAAAGTTGCTGATGCGGCCGATGCCTACACGGCCGCCGACATCGAGGTGCTGGAGGGGCTCGAACCGGTCCGCCGCCGGCCGGGCATGTACATCGGCGGCACCGACGAGAAGGCGATGCATCACCTCTTCGCCGAGG
>CAYWBX010000086.1:0-5876 GCA_964456015.1 uncultured Hyphomicrobiaceae bacterium
GCCATGTTCGACGCCAGGAGCTTGCTGGAGCACATGATGCGCGGCGCCGCCGCAGGAGCGCCGGGCCCTGCGACCGCAGGCGCCGGCGGGCTCGGCGACCTTCTCGGCCAGCTTGCCGGCGCTGTCGCCGGGGCAGGGGGTGGCCGGCCGGACGCGCCAGCCGGGGGACTGGCCGACCTCCTGCGGATGCTGTTGCCGGACGATGCGCCGGGACAGCGGGCCGAGAGCAGCGCATCCGATGCAGACCTTGGCGGCATCGGCGATATCGTGCGCAACCTTGGCGCCGGCGGCGCACCGGTTCGCGCCGTAGAGCCGGAAGAGGCCTCGACGGCCGCCCAAGACAGTCTCGGCGATATCCTGGGCCGGCTGCAGGAGCAGATGGGTGGCGAACGCTCGGCCGGCCGAGCCGGAGAAGGCGGCGCTCTCGGGCCCATCGTCGACATGCTGGGCCAGGTCCTAGGCCAGGCGACAGAGGGCGTTCGGGAGGGCACCGGGCGCATCGACGGTGTAACAGGCGCCTCGGACCGCATCCGCGAAGCGATCGGCGCGGCCACCGGCCGGTCCCCCGACGAGTTGCTCGCCAGGCTGAAAGACTTCATCAATCAGAACCCGCTCGCGACCGGCGCCGCCGCGGGCGGTCTTGGCGCGCTGGTGCTCGGAACGAGAACGGGCCGCAGCATCGCCGGCAGCGCCTTGCAGATCGGCGGGCTCGCACTGATCGGCGGGCTCGCCTACAAGGCGCTCCAGAACTATCAGGCCGGGCGGCCGCCGGTGACCGGTCCGCAACGCCTCGCCGTCGCACCCGCCGGCTCCGGCTTCGATGCCGATGCCGTCTCGAACGAGAGCGCGATCCGCTATATCCGCGCCATGATTGCCGCCGCCGCGGCCGACGGGCGCATCGACCGGTCCGAGCAGCAGCGCGTTCTCGCCAGCTTGCAGCAGGCCGGTCTCGGCCGGGAGGCCGAGGCGTTTCTGGCCGGCGAGCTCAACAATCCGGCGACGCCCGAGGAGATCGCGGCAGGCGTCGAGAGCGAGGCGGATGCCATTCAGCTCTTCACGGCGGCGCGCCTCGCGATCGACCTCGACGCGGAGGAGGAGCATGACTTTCTCGTCGGGCTTGCCGGCGCGCTCGGTCTCGACGCCGGGCTCGTCGCTCACATCGACGCGGAGGCGCGCGCGGCCGCTTGACGGCGCCCGCCGGCGGGCATGACGCTTGCAAACGCGCGGCGGACATGATCAGGAAGCGCCCCGACGGATTGCCGAGAGGCATGCTCGCACGATCCTCTGCGCGCGGCGCGCCGACCGGACAGTTCGTTGGCTTCGAGAGGGAGAGAGGGTGATGGCCAAGCCCGCGAGACCGGGGCGCGCGCCGGCTGCGGCGCGAGCGCGCAAATCTGCCGCGCGAAGAGGACGGACATCTGTTGCGAAACGGCCTGGCAAACCGGTCGCAAACCCGTTGCTGACGCCTTGGAAGGGCCGCTTCGGCCTGCCGCCTTTCAAAGCCATAAGACCGAAGCATTATCTGCCTGCGTTCGAGGCCGCCCTCAAGACGCACGAGCGCGAGATCGAGCGCATTGCGCGCGCCCGCACGCGGCCGACGTTCACCAACACCATCGCGGCGCTCGAGAACGCGGGACGGCTGCTCAGCCGTATCTCGCGCCTCTTCTACAATCTCGCCGCCTCTGACACGAGCCCCGAGCTGCAGGCGATCGAGCGCGAGATGGCGCCGCGCCTCGCCCGCCATTCGACCGCGATCCTGCTCAACGCGGATCTCTTCAAGCGCGTGAACGACCTTTTCGAGCGGCGCGGCAAGCTCAAGCTCGATGCCGAGCAGGCCCGCGTCCTCGAGCGAACGCACACCGCGTTCGTGCGCGCTGGCGCCCGCCTCGACGCGCGCGCCAAGAAGCGCATGGCCGAGATCAACGAACGGCTTGCCGCGCTCGGCACCCGTTTTGCGCAGAACATTCTCGCCGACGAGCAGGCCTTCCGTCTCGTCCTCGAAGGCGAGCGCGACTTGGCCGGACTGCCCGACTTCGTGCGCGCGGCCGCCGCGCGCGCCGCGGCCGACCTCGGGATGCCGGGCAAGCATGTCATCACGCTGGCGCGGTCGAGCATCGAGCCGTTCCTGCAGTTCTCATCGCGCCGCGACCTGCGCGAGCAGGCGTTCCGCGCCTGGACCCGCCGCGGCGAAAACGGTAACGAGCACGACAACCGCGCAATCGCCGCCGAAACAATCGCCTTGCGGCAGGAACGCGCCCGTCTCCTCGGCTACCGCACCTTCGCAGAATTCCGTCTCGACGACGCCATGGCGAAGACCCCCGCCGCCGTGCGGGCGCTCCTCGACGAGGTCTGGAACGCGGCCGTCCAGCAGGCGGCCCGCGAGCGTGAACGCCTCGAGAGCTTCGCGCGGCACGAGGGCCAGAACATCCGCATCGAAGCATGGGACTGGCGGCATTACGCGGAGAAGGTGCGCAAGGCCGAGTTCGATCTCGACGAAGCCGAGATCAAGCCCTATCTGCAGCTCGACCGGATTATCGAGGCGGCCTTTTACACCGCGGAACGCCTGTTCGGGCTCACCTTCAGGGAGCGATCCGATCTGCCGAAGTACCATCCCGACGTGCGCACCTTCGAGGTGCGTGACGCCAAAGGCCGCCATGTCGGCATCTTCATGGGCGATTACTTCGCCCGCCCCTCCAAGCGTTCCGGTGCCTGGATGAGTGCTTTCCGCGGCCAAAGGAAGCTTGGCGGCATCGAGCGTCCCGTGATCGTCAACGTCATGAACTTCGCCCGCGGCGGCGAGGGCGAGCCCGCCTTGCTCTCTTTCGACGACGCCCGCACGCTCTTCCACGAGTTCGGCCATGCCCTGCACGGCCTCCTCTCGGACGTCACCTATCCCTCGATCGCAGGGACCGCTGTGGCGACCGATTTCGTTGAACTGCCCTCCCAGCTCTACGAGCACTGGCTGTCGGAGCCCGAAATCCTCGAACGCTTCGCCCGTCATTACAAGACCGGCGCTCCGATTCCGGCCGCGCTCGTCCGGCGCCTCGAGGCGGCGCGCACCTTCAATCAAGGCTTTGCCACCGTCGAATATGTCTCCTCCGCCCTCGCCGACCTCGAACTGCACACGCTCGAGGACGCGAAAGATCTCGACATCGCGCGCTTCGAGCACGACCTGCTCGCGCGCCGCGGCATGCCGCGCGAGATCGTCATGCGCCATCGCCTGCCGCATTTCGCGCACATCTTCTCCGGCGGCGGCTATGCGGCGGGCTACTACAGCTACATGTGGTCCGAGGTGCTGGACGCCGACGCCTTCGACGCCTTCAAAGAGGCCGGAGATATCTTCGATGCTCAGACGGCCAAGCGCCTCAAGGAATTCATCTACGCCGCCGGCAACCGCCGCGATCCGGCGGAAGCCTACACGCTGTTCCGCGGCCGCCTGCCGACCTCGAAGGCGATGCTGCGCAAGCGCGGGCTTGCCGCCTGATCAGGGCGGACTCGCTAGTTGCCGGTCCGGCCCGTCTGCTCGACGAGGCGTTCCGACCAGCTCGGCTCGGGCCGCAGCGACGACCTGAGTGGTGGCGGCTTGGAGACCGTGTGCGGGCTGCTGCTTTCGATGCGCCCCTCGCGCGGCACCGCTACGGCGGCAGCCGCCGATCCGGCTGCTGATGGGACGGCCGTTTGCTTCGCTCGCCCGGGGGCGGCGCGCCCGACCGGCAAGACGCCTCGTTGGTTCGCTCCGGCCCTGAGGCTGATTTGCGAATCGGACACTGCGGCATCCTGCCCGTTCGCCGCGTGACGCCGCGCGATCACGGCGCGGCGTGTGCGCGAGCGTACGCTGTCGCCATCCGTACCAACGGGCGCTCTGGTTGCGGCCGCATCGCCAAGCGCCGCTTTGAGAACCGGCTGCATCACGACCGCATCGCCTTCGCCCGACTTGGGCTCCCCGGCGATCTGCAGGACGCCCTCCCCATCGCCCGCCTTTGTGGCCGTCGCGGCCGGCTCCCGCGCATCCGGCGGCGACACGGCGGGCGCCGGCGCAACCGGCGCCTCGGTCACTGCGATGAGGCGGCGCGTCGCAAGCGGCGACACCCGCGCGAGGTGCGCGCGCAGGGCCATATCATAGCTTTCGTCCTTCTCGAACGGTGCCTTCGCCCGCATGTGCACGATGCGATAGCCGCGCGCCTTCATCTCCGCGAGCAGCTCGGGCAGCGCCTTCGCCGTCTGCGGCTTGATGTCGTGAAAGAGCGCGATGCCGCCGTTCTCAGCCGCGAGTTGCGTCAATGTCCGCTCGATGAGACGCGCGGGATGCGCGATGTAGCTGTCGTTCGAGACGACATCGACGGTGAAGGTCGCGATGCCGCGCTCCTCGAGATGGCGCACCAGCGCGGCGCTGTCGCTGAGCCCCGGGAAACGGAAGAACGGCGCGATGGGCTGGCCCGCCGCGAGCGCCACCGCCGCAAAGCCGCTTTCGATCTGGTCGATGGCCTGCCGGCCCTTCAGCCGCGGCAGGTTCATCGGATGCGACCAGGTGTGTGTGCCGAGCGTGTGTCCGCGCTTGAGGATCTCGCGCACGAGGTCGGGATAGGCAACGGCCATCCGGCCGACCGAGAAGAAGGTCGCCTTGGTGCAGAAGCGGTCGAGCGTCTCGAGAATCGAACGGGTAACGCCCGGCATCGGCCCGTCGTCGAACGTGAGAACGACCTCCTTGGGACCGAGAAAGCTCTTTTCGCGCGGCCGTTTGGTCAACGAGCCGAAAACCGGGCCGCCCGTCGTGTCGATCTCGACGATCCGGGCGACGCCGAGGCCGCCCTTGCCCTCCTGACAAACCTCCGCCCGCGCACACTGCACGGCGGCGGCGAGCCCCAGCCCAGCGGCCGCCCATGCCACCCAGCACCGCATGTCCCCTCCAGCCGACTTCCCGTGATCTCGCACGCGAACGCAACCGGAGACGCCGAACGAAGGCTGCGCGCAACGGGTCTGCCGCGCCGCTCGAATCACTTTGTAGCGCCCGAGCTGCGGGAAAAGCAGATCGCCCGGCGGACTGCAAGCTCTTGCCGTCAACGCCGACGCCCCGCATCCTGACATCTCACCCGCCGCTATCGCCGGAGAGACAATCCGATGCTCGCCGCCATCTGCCGGACACTCGATGGGCCGGACGCCGTCACCCTTGCCGAGCTGCCGCCGCCCGAAGCCGGGCCGGATGAGGTCGTGGTTCGCGTCAAGGCGGCCGCGTTGAATTTCCTCGACACGCTCATCACGCGCGGCAAGTACCAGTACAGGCCCGAGCTGCCGTTCTCGCCGGCCGCCGAGATCGCCGGCATCGTCGAGAGCGCGGGAGCGAACGTCACCCGCCTTGAGCCCGGCGACCGCGTCTGCGGCTATATCGGCTGGGGCGGCGCGCGCGAGCTTGCCGCCGTCAAGGCCGACGCGCTCGTGAAGATCCCGGACGGCGTCTCCTTCGAAGCGGCCGCCGGCACGCCGATCGTCTACGGCACGGGCCTGCACGGGCTCAAGGACCGCGCCGGGCTCAAGGCGGGCGAAACGCTCGCCGTGCTCGGCGCTTCGGGCGGCGCCGGCCTCGCCGCCGTCGAACTCGGCAAGGCCATGGGGGCACGTGTCATCGCCGTCGCCTCCTCGCCCGAAAAGCTCGCGGTCTGCCGCGCGCACGGCGCCGATGAGACCTTTAACTACGCAACGGGCGACCTGAAGCAGGGCCTGCGCGAACTCACCGGCGGCAAGGGCGTCGACGTCGTCTATGACTGCGTCGGCGGCGACTTCGCCGAGGCGGCGATCCGCTCCATCGCCTGGGGCGGCCGCTTCCTCGTCGTGGGATTCGCTGCCGGCCAGATTCCCCGCATCCCGCTGAACCTCATGCT
>CAYWBX010000086.1:5886-8779 GCA_964456015.1 uncultured Hyphomicrobiaceae bacterium
GTGATCGGTGTCTTCTGGGGCGAGATGGCGATCCGCGAGCCCGAACGGCAGCGGCGGAACCTCGAGGAGATCCTGGCCTCGGTCGCCGCCGGACGCCTCAAGCCGCACATCCACCGCATCCACCCGCTCAGCCAGACCGGCGCCGCCATCAAGTCGCTCGAAGCGCGCTCGGTCGTCGGCAAGGTGATCGTGACGATCTGACCACTGGCTCGCGCACCCTCTGCCCTGGCACGCTTGCCGGCGAGACAATCATCGTCCGCTATCTGCCGCCATTGGCCCAAAGGACCGGTCCATCCGATGTCGAAGCCGCTTCTCTTCACGCCGATCCAGCTCCGCGACCTCACCCTCAGGAGCCGCCTCATCATCTCCCCGATGGCGACCTATTCCGCCGTCGACGGCATCGCCAACGACTGGCATCTCGGGCACTACGCGCGCCTGGCGCTCGGCGGACCCGCCCTGGTGATGGTCGAGGCGACGGGGGTGACCGAGCAGGGACGCATCACCAACGGCTGTCTCGGGCTCTGGTCCGATGCCCATGCCCGCGCCTTGAAGCGCATCGCCGATTTCATGAAAGCGCAGAAGGTCGTGCCGGCGATCCAACTCGGCCACGGCGGCCGCAAGAGCTCGATGCAGCGGCCCTGGCACGGCAACGGCCCGCTGACGCCCGAGGATCTCGCCCGCGGCGATCGCAAGTGGGAGATCGTCGGGCCGACGTCGGAGCCGCTCGGCCCCGGCTGGATCGCGCCCTCCGCGCTCTCGATCCCCGACATCAAGAAGCTCATCGGCGACTGGGCGAGCGCCGCGCGCCGCGCCGTCGAGGCCGGTTTCGAGATGATCGAGATCCACAACGCGCACGGCTATCTCGTGCATCAGTTCCTCTCGCCGCTCGTCAACAAGCGCAACGACGCCTACGGCGGCGATTTCGAGGGCCGCACGCGCTTTCCGCTCGAACTCGCCGAGGCGGTGCGCGCGGCCGTTCCGAAGGGGATGCCGCTGTCGGTGCGCATCTCGGCGGTCGATGGCGTCGACGGCGGCTGGTCGATCGAGGACTCGGTTGCCTACGCCCGGGCGCTCAAGGCGCGCGGCATCGACCTGATCGCCTGCTCCTCGGGCGGGCTCACCGGCTCGGCGACGACGGCGCGCATCAAGCGCAGCTGGGGGTTCCAGGTGCCGTTCGCCGCCAAGGTGAAGCGCGACGCCGGCATCGGCACCATCGCCGTCGGGCTCATCGTCGACCCGCACCATGCCGAGCACATTCTTGCAAAAGGCGACGCCGACCTGATCGCCATCGGCCGCGAGGCTTTGGCGAACCCGAGCTGGCCGCAGATGGCCGAAATCGCGCTCGGCCGCAAGCCGTTCGACGCCATGGACGACTGGCCCGTTCAATACGGCTGGTGGCTCAAACATCGCGAGCGCTCGCTCGAGCAGGTCCGCGCCGACTACGGCGACGACTGGCGCAAGACCGCCTGAGCCCTCACTCGGTTACTTTGGCAAAGAGCGGAAGGGTTGGCTCCGGACCCTTCTTCTCCCGATTCGAACGGGAGTGATAAGCATAAGTCTTCCAAGTCGGCGCGTAAGAGGCTTCCGCTTCGTTTCCCCAAGTCGACCAGCCAGGCCGGACCCCACGCGCAAAAAGTTCAAGATAAGGTCCCGGAGAGCATGACTCGATTATTTCGTATTGCTCATCCGGCTTACGACTGTGCTCGCGTTTGCGCGTCGCCAACAAGTTCACCTGAGTCCGCCCAGCCGCGAGCGTCCGGGCGTTCTTGCCCTTGACCCCGAACAGAATGATTTCTGTAACATTTCGGAAGTAAAACCCAACACCACGCCCATCCGATCCGCCGTCTTTCCTGACCTTGTGCCACACAATATTGGATTTGTACTGAAAACCCCACGCTTTCATGACCGCGAGACCCTCTGGAAGAAGCGCGTTCGGAACCCAAAGATAGAGGTGAGCAGTACGTTCCGTCAGCGACGAAACGGGAAGCGAGAGAATCTCGTTGAGCGTCATCGTGTCATAGCGTGACAGCCGACGATGCTCTGGCGCCATCTTGCCAGTGCGGTTCTGAAATCGCCAGGGCGGATCGGCAAGGATCGTTCTGAACTTTCGATCTGAAGCGAATTTTAAGAGATCTTCATTTGGGCTCATCTGGCCCGACGTCGCCTGGATCGGCTTCCCCGGGGTCGTCAGCAACCGCATCTTCTCGATACAGCTTTTCTGTGATACCGAAGATGAGTATCGGACATCCGCCCCCGCTGCCTCCGTGGAGGCGAGGCAGTAGCTTTTCGATGTGGGTCGTGGACGCGCCATAGCTCTTTCCCCGCCCTAATTCCTCGAAGATGCGTTGGAGATGGGAACTTCTTGTAACAATGACACCGACGTCAATGGCCCTCAAGTCGTAAAGTAGCCGGAAGTTGTTGAGATCTCTATCGTAAAACTCAGTCTTGTTGTTCCACTCGACCTCCAAGGCGACACCATTCTTATAGCAGTCCACCTTGTGAGTCGGGGAGCAGTACTTCTTGTCGTCAATCGTGATGGATGTCGCAAACTGCTTTTCGGTCCAGCCACGCTCGATCAGGAGGCTGTCGAACCGGATTGCGATCTGGGACTTTCGCCCACCACGTTGCATGATCTCACTGCGCAAGAGGACAAAGCTGCGCAAAGCATGTTGAATGTCATCCCACTCGTTTGAATGGGCGGTTGAAATCACGCCCGCCGCATTACGCCACTCATGGACTTCGTAGAGGTCGGCAATGTCCTTCGGTATCAAGTGCAGCGTTGACATGACGCCTAATAGAGGATGAGCCCCAACATGTTCACGGTGGTGGCACGCTCAAGTCGAACAGGCCCGCGCTAGAGCCGACCAATACATACGACGGGCATCGACCATCA
>CAYWBX010000087.1:0-8772 GCA_964456015.1 uncultured Hyphomicrobiaceae bacterium
GCCTTCACGGACGATGCCAGCGCGGGAGCCACTGTCGGCTCGTCCAGCAGATGTCCGTAGGCGCGATCGATCATGAACAACGCCACGTCGTCCCTGAGACCTTGCGCGGCCACGTGGCCGGCCGCGCGCGCCCGGGAAAAGATATCCACAGCTATTCGCCGCGACGCTGGCTCGCCCCCGGCGACATGACCGCCGGTGCGCGCCCGATCGACCGCGTGCGCGAGATGCGCCGGTTGCGGCCTGACGCTCAGAATGAGTTGGGCGAGCGCGGTTGCGTGCTGTTCGAGGAGCTGTTGCGGCAGGCTCCGCGTCTCCGCGCCGACCCACACGTCACGCGCGAGGGCATCGACTACGGCATCGAGCGTCCCTGCCGTTCCGTTGCTGCGCAGCCAAGCCGGAAACTCCTTGGCCTTGCGCGCACAATCCTCATCGATCTGCACACTCCAGGTTGACGCAGTCGACAGCATTGCGGCTCCGACAAGCTCGGCCAGAGCCTCGAAAAGCGCCATTGTCTGACCCCCGCATGAGCTTTGGCGAATCGCTTCCGGCAATCTTGCCGAAATCGCCGTCATTGGGAACCGCCTGCGCGTTGCATCGCTGGCGCCGATCGCGGCGCCTGCGATCTACACGGCAACGCGCGCTTCGTACGCGGCAATCTCCTTTTCGTGAGCGAGCGTCATTTCGATCTCGTCAAGCCCGTTGATGAGACAATCCTTCCGAAAGCTGTCGATCGCGAAGCCGTCAATCTTGCCATCCGGCCCTCGCACCGTCTGACTTGGCAGATCGACCGTGATCTGCGCACCCGGGAGCTCGAGCAAAAAGCGCAGGATCTCGCTCACTCTCGCTTCCGGCAGAACAACCGGAAGCACGCCGTTCTGATAGCAGTTGTTGAAGAAGATGTCGCCAAATGACGGCGCGATGAATGCCTTGAAACCGTTGTCCTTCAGTACGGTGACCGCCATCTCGCGGCTCGATCCGCAGGCGAAGTTGCGAGCCGCGACGATGATCTCGGCGCCCTTGTATTCCGGCCGATTGAGCACGAAATCGGGCCTCGGCGCTCCGTTGTCGTAATAGCGCACATCACGAAAGAGATGCGGCTTCATGTCCTCGCGCGTCAGCGACAGGAAGCGACCGGGAATGATCTGGTCGGTATCGATATTCGCCTGATTGAACGGTGCTGCAACGGCAGTCACGACCGAGAACGGAGTGCGGCGGTGTTCGTGCGACATGGAAGCTCTCACGCCATCAGTTTGCGAACGTCGGTGAAACGGCCGGTGACGGCCGCGGCGGCGGCCATGACGGGGCTGACAAGATGCGTGCGCACGCCTTTGCCTTGCCGGCCGACGAAATTCCGGTTCGATGTCGACGCAATGCGCTCCTCGGGGCGGCCGATCTCGCCATTCATGCCAAGGCACATCGAGCACCCGCTTTCCCGCCACTCGAAACCCGCTTCCTTGAAAATGCGATCGAGCCCCTCCCGCTCGGCTTGCTCCTTGACGAGGCCGGAGCCCGGAACGATCCAGCTCGGCACGACCGCCTTGCGGCCCTTTGCGATGCTGGCGGCTGCGCGCAGATCCTCGATGCGGCTGTTGGTGCATGATCCGATGAAAACCCGATCGACGGCGATCTCGGAGATCGGCGTTCCGGGCTGCAGACCCATGTAGGCGAGCGACCGGGCGAGGGCTTCGCGCTTGACGGCATCGGGCGCCGCAGCCGGGTCCGGCACGGCGCCCGTCACCGGCACCACGTCCTCGGGACTCGTGCCGTAAGTGACCATCGGCGCAATGTCTCGGCCGTCGAGCGACACCTCGCGATCGAACTGTGCGCCGGGGTCGGTCGGCAACTCGCGCCAACGCGCCAGGGCTGCATCCCATGCCGCACCCGCAGGGGCATAAGGTCGCCCGGCGAGATACTCATAGGTCTTGTCATCCGGCGCCACCATGCCGGCGCGCCCGCCCGCTTCGATGGACATGTTGCAGAGCGTCAGCCGTCCTTCGATCGAAAGCTCCCGAATGGCGCTTCCCGCATACTCGATGACATAGCCGGTGCCGCCCGCCGCCCCAATCTTTCCGATGATTGCCAGGATCACGTCCTTTCCGGTCACCCCGGCGCCGAGCCGGCCGTCGATGGTGATGCGCATGGCCTTCGGCTTCTTCTGCCACAGCGTCTGCGTCGCCATCACATGGATCACCTCGGACTGACCGATTCCGAATGCGAGACATCCGAGCGCGCCGTGTGTCGAGGTATGGCTGTCCCCGCAGACGAGGGTAATCCCTGGAACCGTGAGTCCCTGCTCCGGCCCGACGACGTGCACGATCCCGTTGCGTCGGTCGCCGACGTCGAAGACCGTGATACCGGTCTCCCTGCCGTTGACCGCGACCGAGGTCACCATGCGATGGGCATTGGGGTCCTTGATGTCCGCCTTGTTTCGCGTGTTGGTCGGCATGTAATGGTCGGGCGTTGCGAACGACAGATCCGGGCGTCGCAGCTTCAGCCCGCGGCTCTTCAATCGCTGGAATGCGAAGTAGGACCCGTCGTGGATCAGATGGCGGTCGATATAGAGGAGCGAATAGCCATCCGGTCTTTCGACAACCACATGCCGCGCCCAGATTTTTTCGAACATGGTGCGCGGCTTGGAAATTTCGGCCATGGGCGCTCTCCCCGGTGATCTCGCCGCAACCTGCGAGCATGCCTGTTGCGTCTCTGACGGCCGACTCTAGGCGTCCTCCCCGGCAACCGGCAAGCTTGGCTGCCGGACGGCTGCTATCAGGCGCGGCCTGGACGAAATCGCAACGACTGCTCGATGTGTACCACGATGGCTTCGGCAATCGAGGCGTCGGCGAGCCGCTCGGTCTGTGCGATGGGAACGTTGGTGCTCACCGCAAGCACAACCGGCCCGCCGCGTCCGGCCGCGACGTCGATGCTTGCAAGCCCAAGCCCCATCACCCGCGCGGCGCTCTCGGCCACACGTCGCGCCGCCTGCAGTTCCGGCGCATCGAGCCGGATCGCCTCCCAATCGCTGCGCTCGCCCGCCGCCGGCGTGCTCCGGCGCTCGAGCGCCGCAAGACAGCGTCCGCCAACGATCGCGAACCGGATCGTCGGACCGAGACCGACCGCAGCGCCGACCGCCAGCACGTGGCCGTCATCGGCATCGGGCTTGATCAGGTCGGCGTGGCTGACGGCGGCATCGAGCACCGGTATCCGCTCGCGCGCGAGCGTTTGGCGCAGCGCCAGCGGATCGCCGATGCGCTGCAAGGCATCGGCGGGATTGAGCGCGAACGCCCCCATGATTTCCAGCTGTCGCACGGCGGCGATCGAGAACGACCCGAGCGCGCCCGTCGCCCGCGCGACCACGGCGTCAACCCCTGTGAGCGGGCGCCCGTTGAGGAAGATCGCGGGCTCCGTCGCCGAGATGTAGAGCGAAAGGCGCGATCGATCCAGAATCGTCGTACGATGTCCCCGCCGCTCCGCCGCCCGCAGCAGGCGGCGATTGGATGCGTTCTCCGGCCGGCGCGTGAACAGGGCGATCGACAGACTGCGCTGTTCGCCTTGCGCCCGCTCGATGCCGCGATAGCGGTTGTAGGAAAGCCGCGGCTGCCGGAACGAGGTGGCGGGATCGACGAACATGTCGTCCTGGATTGCCTGCCGGCCGAGCAGCATCCGATAGGTCATCGACTCGCGGTTGGCGAGCGTGATCTCGATTGGCCACTTGCGCCCGCCCATCTCGGCCGTCGTTCGGATGACGTAGCGTAGCTCGCGCTCGCCATTCGAGCTGATCACCTCGCGCTGATCGACGATGTCGGCGGTGCACCAGATCTGGATGTCGTCCCGGCCCGGCACAGGCCGGATGCTGAACCGGACTTTGCGTTGGCCATCGGCTACAAAGGTCTCGATTACATCAGCATGCAGCGAAGACGTTCTCGCGCCGGTATCGACCTTAGCTTTGATGGCAGGCAGACCCAGATCCGGTAGCGCGAGCCACTCCTCCCAGCCAAGCAGGAAAGGTTCAGACACGAATTGCGCCCTTCGATCCTCGGGGTTGAGTCCGTCGAGACTTAGGGCCCGCCTAGCGCAAATGCGATGCCAACTCAACGCCGTTGATGGATCGCCAAGGCCCGGCCGCAAGCGCTGACCCGGGATTTGCGCCTTGCGGCGCTGGCGCGGTCAGATTTGGGGACCTATCTGGCCAGGGCCTCGAGCCGCTGCCGCGCGAGCTCGCTGCCGAGCTGTTGCGCCTTTTCGTACCAGCTTCGAGCCCGGGCCGGATCGGCGGCAATCCCCTGCGCCCCGAGCCGGCGCAGCTCGCGCGGATCAAATGTCTCGCCGATGAGCAGCGCCGCCTCTGCGAGCCCGGCGTCCGCGGCGCGCTCGAGGAACAGCCTCGCCGCAACGATGTTTCCCTCGGCGAGCATTGCTTTTCCCCGGGAGAGGAAGCCTTCCGCACGCTGCCGGTCTGCCGGGGTTGGCCTGGTGATCTCCGGCGACGGGGGCGACACGGCCGGCGGCTGTCGGGGAGGGATCATGGCGCTTGGAGCCGGCTGCATCTGACGCGGAGGAGCCGGTGGCGCCGGAGTCGGAGGCGAAACGGCAGGCGGCGACGGTATCGGCGCCGGGCGGCTGCTCACCGCCGGACCGGGTGCGATCAGGCCTGCGGCCGCCACGACGAACGCTGTCCGCGTCTCTGCGACGATGTCGCCGTCGATGCTGGCCAGCGCGATCGTCACATCGCTCTTGCCGGCGACGCCGGCTGGCACCGACACGCGCAGCCCTTTGAGCGCGGCGACGGGCACTGCCCATGAACCCGGAGCGACGCGATGTCCGGCGCTGAGCGTCACATCGCTCGGCAGACCACGGATTCGAGCGATGAGCCCGCGCGCTGCGAGGTCTGTCGGCGCGACCTCCACGGGCATCGGAACCTCGCTGCCCGGAGCCACCAGAACGACTGCTGGGACTGAAACCTGAGGCGCTTCGACGGCACCTGCTTCGCTCGGACCTGACTGCACCGGCATCATCGAGGCGCGCGGACGGTCGGAGGGCGATTGCGCCGAGGCCTGCCATGCGATCGCCGCCCCGAACGCCACAAGCAGAGCCGTGAAGCCCGCCACGGCACCGCATTTCGCCGCTACTTCCCGCATCGTCCCCGCCCCGCCACCGGCTGCCGACGTTGCCAACGTGACGTCTACTGCGACTTTTGCTGTTGCTTGCTCCATTGCAGGAACTCCTTGAAAAGACGCTCCTGCTCCGCCTGATTGCCAGGCGCCGCTTGAATGACCTGGCGTCGCGCCTGCGCCTGGTCGATGGGTACGGCTGACTTCTCGGGCACCGGCTCCCTTGCTCGCGCAGGCTCTGGCGCGGCCTTGAGCGCGGCGCTTGCTCTGTCGAGGCGCTCCTGCATCGGTCGGAAGCGCTGCCAGCCTGGCACGGACGCGGCCAGATTCACGTCCTTCCACTTCGGATGGTAACCGGGCTCGTTCTGCAGCTTCGGAAACCGCTGCATGAGATAATCGACAAAGCGTACCATTCGCCGGTAGCGGTCGGTATCCACGGGCCAGTCGTAGACCGCCAGCAGCGCCGGCACCGAGATGGTTTCGATCCGCTGCCCCTGCGGAATGAGCTGGGGATAATCGGAATGCTCGAGATAGCTCGGTAGATAGTACTCGAGCTTGTCCGAGTATTCGACCGGCAGGAATCGGAAGCCCTCCGGGAATTTCCCTTTGAGGAACGGCGCCAGCGGCTTGGACGAGACCCACACCGTCGCGGCGATGCCCGGCCCCTTCCGCATCTCTTCCATTGCGACGCTGTGCGGCTGGAATTTCGCGTCGACCTTGATGCCCAGTCGCTCGAAGATGATCGGCCCGCTGTAGGCCGCTGCCGTCCCTTGGGTATTGAAGTTGACGGGCTTTCCAGCCAGGTCAGCCAGCGACTTGATCTCCGGACGCACGAAGACATGCAGTTCGGACGGAAAGAGGTTCAGCAGAAAATTGATGCGCTTGGTGATGCCGGGAACGTCCGGGTTCTTCTTGAAGTGCTCGAGAATGTCGCCGTAGACGATCGCGGCATCGACGCCTCGCAGGTAGAGGAGGTCGAAGATGTTGTCGAACGGTCCCCGCGTCACGATCGGCAGCACGCGCATGTTGTCGCCGTCGTCGAGAACCCGCGCGAGCTCGGCGGCGAACTGCAGCGGCGCGCCCTCCGTTCGACCGGCCGCGAGGCCGACAGTCCAGGCGTTGATCGCCTCCTTGCGCTTCGCCTCGACGCTTCCCGGCTGCGGTATAGGAGCGCCGGATGTCTGCCGCGGAATGCGCTCGCGCAGCTTGGCTTGCGTCGTCTCGACCCAGCGCGCCGGACCGCTAAGCTCGGATCCGTCACCGCTTCTGGACTGGGCGAGGGCGTCGCCGGCTGTCCAGCCGGCGACCGCCACCATGGCGAGCATTGCGAGCCGTCGAAGTTGCATGGCCGGCACTCCTTGCTGTTCGCCGCTTACGGCCGGATGTAGGCATAACCCTGCTTTTGCAGCTCCATCAGCCGCACCACGCCGGACGGCATCAGCTTGGCCTCCGAGATGAGGGTGATCGGCTTCTGCTCCTGGCGCGACTGGTTCGCCTGCGTGTTGGCGCAGGCCACGAACGTCACGGATGGCTCGGCGAGCGCCATCTCCGCGATCCGCTGCTTCACCGGGCTCGTATCGTCGCGCAGCATGTGCAGACCGGGGCCGAAAGCGACGATCTCGATCGCAACGGCTTCGCCCTTGAGCTTGTAGTACTCGAGGACGTTCTTGGCGTTGTTGAGCGCGAGGTTCATCAGGTCTGGACGGTTCTCGTCGACCTGGATGGCGAGTTTGTGCACCTTGGCCTTGGCGTCAGTGCGTGCGGCCTGGCGCGACGAGCTCGACTGGGCGGGCGGCGTGGCCGCCTGCCGCTTTTGCTCGCCGCCCGCCGACTGGGCGCTGGCCGTGACGGGCAGCAGGGCGACCGCCAGAGCCGAGGTCAGGACGGCACGGGAAAGTGGGAGCTTGCGCATTTTGCCTCTCAATCGCAGAAACGGGACCGGCAGGACCGGGAGCGCGACGGCGCAGGATGGCGCACCGATGAGTTCGCACGTTCACTGGCGATGAGCCCCCAAGGCCTTGTCGGGAAACCACAATTGCCGTCGCATCCCGATGCTTGTTCTGACAGCATTTGGACATCAAACAACACTTGCAGCCCCAAACAGTAAATCCGAGGTCATTCCCGACGCTTTTTGGGCGCATTTGCGGTAGTTTGATGGAAAATGCGATGTGCTCCTGACGATTTGAAGGCGGGGATCGCCCCCGGGGGACCGCGGCCCGCTCTCGAGCGGGCAACCTTCGGCGGCTGTTTGACGCTTGCCTGCGCCGTACCTAGATAAGTTCTTGCCAGCGAACGAAACCGCAACTGCCCGTCAGGCACGACGATGTCGAACCAGCACCCCAAGCAGCCGTTGACCAGCATTTCTCAGCTCAACGAGCGGACGAGGGCGATCTTTCGGTCCATCGTTGAAAGCTACCTCGCGACAGGGGAGCCCCTCGGCTCGCGCAACCTGTCTCGCACGCTGCCGATGACCTTATCGCCGGCCTCGGTGCGCAACGTCATGTCGGACCTCGAGCACCTCGGCCTCATTTATGCGCCTCACACCTCTGCTGGCAGGTTGCCGACACAACTTGGCCTGCGTCTGTTCGTCGACGGCCTTCTGGAGGTCGGCAATCTTACCGAAGAGGAGCGGCGGCAGATCGAGGCGCAGGTGGCCGGCCGCCGGCCGAAGCCTCTTGAGCAGATCCTTTCGGAAGCCAGCGAGGCCATATCCGGGCTTTCGCATTGCGCCGGGTTGGTCGTGAGCGAAAAGCAGGACCAGCGCCTGCGACACATCGAGTTCGTTCCACTGGAGCCCGGCAAGGCGCTCGTCGTGATCGTCGGCGAGGATCAGTCCGTCGAAAATCGCGTGATCTCGATCTCGCGCGGCTTGCCGTCCTCAGCCCTCACCGAGGCGACGAACTATCTCAACCGCACGGTGCGCGGATTGACCGTTTCTGAAGCGCAGAAGCGCATCGAAAGCGAGCTCGCCAAGGCCAAGGCCGAGCTCGACGCCCTGACAAAAAAGGTTATCGAGGCGGGTCTCGCCACCTGGTCCGGCGCCCAGGACGAGCGTCGCAGTCTGGTGGTCCGCGGGCAGGCCAATCTATTGAAGGACCTCTCCGCAATCGAGGACCTGGATCGCATCCGGCAGCTCTTCGATGATCTCGAGCAGAAGCGCGAACTGGTCAACTTGCTCGGCTTGACCGAGCAGGGCGAAGGCGTACGCATCTTTATCGGCTCGGAGAACAAGCTGTTCTCGTTGTCGGGTTCATCGGTGATCGTCGCCCCGTTCAAGGATAAGGAACGGCGCGTCGTAGGGGTGCTGGGGGTCATCGGACCGACGCGCTTGAACTACGCCCGCATCATTCCGATGGTCGACTATACCGCGCGCCTCATCAGCAAGACGCTCGCTTGATTTTTCCGCACTGCGGGATGATATGCGGTCTGGGTCCGGCCAGCACCCGCCGTCTCAAGGGCGTGCGGGTCTGGTCATGACGTCCCTGAATACGCCGGAGCAAGCACCTCAATGACCACAGTCAACCCCTCGGAGGGCAAGCCCGCGACCCAGCCGGAGGCGGCCGCGCCGTCGACGTCTGCGCCCGAGAAGCCGGGCCCTGACGACACCGCCGCCGCTGCCCCCGTCGATGCCGCCGCCCTCGCGCATGCCTTCGAATCGCTGAAG
>CAYWBX010000088.1:0-8715 GCA_964456015.1 uncultured Hyphomicrobiaceae bacterium
CAGCGGGGGCAGCCGGGGTTTGGTTGCATGGCCGGGTCGCGGACCGGGCCGGATTTTGTCGTGGGCCTTCATGTCGGGTAGCCCCAAAGGCGCAGCGTTGGCGAGCGGCGGCGCAAGGCCGCCGGCAACGGGGCGTGAGCCGACGGCGCAGCGCGTGCGCGAGACCCGCCAGAAGCTCGCGCAGGGCGGCGATATCAAGCCCGAGTTCCAGTACGAGCTCATTTCGATGCTCGTGCGCAACGAGCTTGGCGCGGTCTGGACCATCCCCCTTCTGGCGATCATCTTCTCGCTCGCCTCCATGTTCTGGGCGCCGCCGATCGAAGCCATCGCGTGGCTGCTTCTCGTCATCTTCGCCAAGGTTCTGCTCTCGGAGATGTGCCGGCGCTTCCGGGCCGTGCCGCTTGCGGAGATGAGCCTCGAGGTGTGGCAGAAGAGGTTGCTGCTCGCCGAACTGATCAACGGTTTCGTCTGGGCCGGCTTTGCGCTCATCGGGCTTTGGACCAACGATACGTCGAGCCATGTGTTCATCTTTGCGTCGCTGATCGTGGTGCTTGCGATCCGCATGACCTTCGCGTCGACGGTGCTGCCGATCTTCTATGTCGGCACAATCCCGATGACCGTCGCGGTCGTCACCCGGCTGCTGCTGCTCAATCATCCGTTCTACTGGGCGATGGCCTCCATGGCGGTCGGGGTGCACATTTATTTCGTGTTCCTGGCCAAGGGCCTTCACTCGACGGCACTCGCCATGCTCGAGTTCCGCGCGGAAAAGGATGCTCTCATCGCCGAGCTCGAGAACGAGAAATCGATCTCCGACGAGGCGCGCCGGCGAGCCGAGAGCGCCAATATCGCCAAGTCGCGGTTCCTGGCGACGATGAGCCACGAGTTGAGGACCCCTCTCAACGCCATTCTCGGGTTCTCGGAGGTCATGAAGGGCGAAGTACTCGGGCCGATCGAGAACAAGAATTACAAGGAATACGCCGGCAACATCCACGACAGCGGGCGTCACCTGCTGCATCTGATCAACGAGATCCTCGATCTTTCGCGCATCGAGGCCGGGCGCTACGAGCTCAACGAGGAGGCGGTGCGCATCAGCGACGTGGTCGAGGATTGCCACCGGCTGCTGAAGCTCAGGGCCGAGGCAAAGGGTCTGCAGATCCTGCTCGAATTTGACGATGCGCTGCCGCAGGTTTGGTGCGACGAGCGGGCGATCCGGCAGATCGTCCTCAATCTCCTGTCGAATGCGCTCAAGTTCACACCGAAGGGCGGCCGCATCACGGTCAAGGTGGCGAGGGCGCACGACGGCGGACAGGTGCTCTCAGTCAAGGACACGGGTCCCGGAATCCCGAAGGACGAGCTTCCGAAGGTCATGCAGGCGTTCGGGCAAGGCTCGCTGGCGCACCAGACCGCGGAAGGTGGAACGGGCCTTGGTCTGCCAATCGTGAAGAGCCTTGTCGAGCTTCATGACGGCACTTTCGAACTGCGCTCGGAGCTGCGCAAAGGCACCGAGGCGCTGGTCACGCTTCCGCCGGCCCGGGTGGTGAGCTCGGCTCCGCCCGTTACGCATCCCGTCCGCGCCCGGCACCGGGACGAGACCGGCGGGGCGGGCCGGGGGACAACGGGCGCCGCAACCAGCCCGGAACCCCTCTCACGCCGGCGCAGGCCGAAGCTCAGCGACTTCGCAGATCGCGGCCAATCTGTTGCATCGTGAGGGGCGCATGGCGAAAGGCATGCGGCAGCAGCGAACTGCGCGGACCGGCCGCAACGCCGGCACGCTTTGCCCCCGAAGACGCAGTCCCAAAACGGCGGCCAGAGTTGCCTTGCCGAAGCGAGGAACTTTTGCACAATGCCAGCGCTCGCTGCCGCGAAGCCGCCCAACTTGCGCGGCTCAGTCGTCGGCGTGCGGCCCGGCGCGTCGGCGGGTTGCGCGCGGCTGCGATCGGCAGTGTGGCGATAGCGGCCGAGGGGCGGCTGCTCGACTGCGCCCAGGCGGGGACCGGTGATGGATACGCCGTGCGTGAAGATCTGCACCATCGAAGAGGCCAGCGGCTTGTGCGCCGGGTGCGGAAGGACCCTCTCGGAGATCGCGTCCTGGCCCAGTCTGTCACCATCTGACCGGCGAAAGATCATGAAGGAGCTGGCGGGCCGGCCACGGGGTCGCCAAGAGGGGAGTGCTTCATGAGCTTCTGGCTTGCGCTGGTCTTGCTGGCAATCGCCGCGGTCTTCCACCTGAAGCGGTACCAGGGCGACGTCGCCGCCGGCATGCCGGGCGACGGCCCGATCTGGGGCCTCGACGGCCAGGAGATCGCCCTCCTCGCCACGGTCCTGGCGATCATCCTGCTGGTCGTGCCGGGCCTCTTCGGCGCGCACCGAGGGCGCGCCGGGCGCGCCTTTCGTGACATCCTGGGCTGGTCGGCGATCGCGGTTGCCGGGGTCGGCGCATACAACTACCGCGACGAGATCGGCGAAATCGCGTTTCGCATCGCCGGCGAACTGGGTCAGCCGCCCGTCGTGCAGCAGGTCGAGCCAACCGGCGGCAGTGAACGCAGCGTCCGCATCCGCCGGCGCAAGGACGGGCACTTTACCGCGACCGTGAGCGTCAACGGCGCAAGCGTTCCGATGCTCGTCGACACCGGGGCTTCGACGGTCGTTCTCAGGCAGGCGGATGCCCGCAAGCTCGGACTCGATACGGCCGCGCTCAAATACACCGTGCCCGTGCAGACCGCCAACGGCGTTGCCTATGCCGCACACGTCCGGCTGCGACACGTGATGGTCGGCTCGATCACGCTCTCCGGCGTTGACGCCCTCGTCGCCCAGCCGGGAGCGCTCAAGGAGAGCCTGCTTGGTATGACTTTCTTAAGCAGGCTCAGATCATATGAGTTCTCCGGGCAGTATCTGACGTTCAGGAACTGAGGCTCGCGCCGACCGCCTGACCGTCCGACGGCGGGTGATCGGTATGGCGTCCTCCTCGGGCACGAAGGGCTTTCTCCATCTCGCGGCCTCCTGGCTGGCGATGGTGGCCGTGACCGCCGCGACCATCCTCTATTTCGACGACATTCGCACGCTGCTCGGCCTGACGCTCGAGCCAGGTGATCTCGGCCTCGTGGCGGAGGCGGCGAGTGACCCTGGCAAGGGCGATGAGGTCAGGGGCCGGAGTGCGGGCCCTGCCGAGGGAGTTGTTGTGATCCGGGCCGGCCGCAACGGTCATTTCGAGACGCGTGCCTACGTCAACGGACGCGCGGTCGATGTCCTTGTCGACACCGGCGCGACGACTGTCGCCTTGACCTACGAGGATGCGAGAGCCGCCGGCATCTTTCCGAGCGAAGCCGATTTTCGCCATCGGGTGAGCACGGCCAACGGAACCGCGCGCGTGGCCCTGGTCACACTCGACCGCGTTTCGATCGACGGCATCACCGTGCGCGATGTTCGGGCGGTGGTTGCCGAGCCCGGCCGGCTTGAGACGACGCTCCTCGGCATGAGTTTCCTCGGTCAGCTTCGCCGCGCGGAGATGAGCCGCGGCGTGCTGACACTCGAGCAGTGAGAGGCTGCGGCGAGACATGTTCAATCAGGAATTTGCGGCATGTCGACGGATCTGATGCTGCGCATGAGCGCGGCGCTTTGCGTTCTGGCGCTTGTGTTGGCGAGTCGTGAGGATTTTCTCGCCATGCTCGAGCAGCGGCGCAGCGATCAGCATGACGTCTATAACCACAAGATGGTCCTGTGTGAGCAGGCCTTGGGCGTGCGGCCCGGCGCGGAAGCGACGCGCATCAGGGTTTTGGGCGCGGATGCGCACATCGTGCTGCCGGCGTGCGCCAACGGCACGCCCTTCCGCGTGCTTCTCGATCTCGATGCGGAGGCGAGCCTGCTCACCTGGCAGGATGCGATCGCCACCGGGGTCGACCCCGAGACGCTCGCCTTCGATTACCAGGTTGCCGTGCCGGGGGGAACGGCGCCTGCGGCAAGCGTCGTGCTGCCGTGGCTGCAGATCAGCGGAGTGATGATCCGCAACGCCGAGTTTGCCGTCGTGCGCGACGTCGAGATCCCGATGAGCATCGTCGGACCGCAGGCGCTGCAGGGTCTCAAGACATACGAGATCAGCGACGGGGAACTTGTGCTTCAGCCGTAGCGCGCACCATCAAGCGGCCATGGGCCCGTGCGACGCAGGGCGGCAACCACGACGGGTTGGCCCGCATCCCGCCCTCGGCTAGCGTGGCCGGACCATTCGCAGCTCGCGATCCCAAGGACAAGAGACATGCTCCCGAAACCCCGCGCCGATCTCAGACCCAACACGGCCGATTTCGAGCGGCTGCCATTGGTCAAACCCACCGGGTTCCGCGAGTATGACGCGCGCTGGCTGTTTCCCCAGGAGATCAATCTCATGGGATTGAACGCCATCGGGCTTGGCCTTGCCACGTTCGTGGCGCGGCGCGGCGTGCCGGCGCGCTTTGTCGTCGGGCACGACTTCCGATCCTACTCGGGCTCGGTCAAGCAGGCGCTGATGACCGGCCTTCTCGCCGGCGGAGCGGAGGTGCACGACATCGGGCTTGCGCTGTCGCCGATGGCCTACTTCGCCCAGTTTGCGCTCGACGTCGAGTGCGTGGCGATGGTGACGGCGAGCCACAACGACAACGGTTGGACCGGCATCAAGATGGGGTTCAGTCGGCCGCTGACCTTCGGGCCGGACGACATGGCCGAGCTCAGAGAGATCGTGCTCGGCGGCCAATGGCAGGCGCCCGGAGGGGGCCGCTACTTCCATATCCCGGACCTTGCCGATCGATACGTCGCGGCGTTGACCGACCGGCCGAAGCTCAAGCGCCGCCTCCGGGTGGTTGCGGCGTGCGGCAACGGCACCGCGGGCGCCTTCGCGCCGCAGGTGCTCGAGCGAGTCGGCTGCGAGGTGATCCCGCTCGACTGCGAGCTCGATCACAGCTTTCCGCGCTACAATCCCAACCCGGAAGACCTCAAGATGCTCAACGCCATCTCCGAGGCCGTGCTGAAGCACAAGGCGGATGTGGGCCTCGGCTTCGACGGCGACGGCGACCGCTGCGGCGTCGTCGACAACGAGGGCCACGAGATCTTCGCCGACAAGGTCGGCGTGATGCTCGCCAGGGACATCTCGGCGCGCCACAAGGATGCGATCTTCGTTGCGGACGTGAAGTCGACGGGGCTTTTCGTCACCGATCCGGTGCTTCTTCGGAACGGGGCGAAGACGCTCTACTGGAAGACCGGCCATTCCTACATGAAGCGCTACACCTTCGAGCAGAAGGCGCTGGTCGGTTTCGAGAAGTCGGGCCATTTCTTCTTCCAGCCGCCGCTCGGCAAGGGCTACGACGACGGCCTCGTGGCGGCGCTCGCCGTGTGCGACATGCTCGACCGGTCTCAAGGACGCACGCTTGCCGATCTCAAGCGCGACCTGCCGCAGACATGGCAGTCGCCGACCATGTCGCCGCATTGCGACGACGACAAGAAATACGGCGTCGTCGAGCGCATCGTTGCCCAGTACCGGGCGGCGCAGGCGAACGGCGAGACGGTGGCCGGTCAGCGGATCAGAGACCTGGTCACCGTCAACGGAGTGCGGGTGACGCTTGAGGACGGCACGTGGGGCCTCGTGCGCGCCTCGTCGAACAAGCCGGAGCTGGTGGTTGTCGTCGAGAGCCCGGTGTCGGAGGCGAACATGCGGGCGATCTTCGCCGACATCGATCAACGTCTTCAGAAGTGCCCGGAGGTCGGCGCGTACAATCAGAAGATCTGAGGCGTCCGAAACGGCGGCTGGCAGATCTTGCGCACCGCGCGCAGCCGAATGCAGGCGCTGCCGGGACCAGGCACGGCCACTCAGCCTTCCGCCGGCTCGCGACATGCGCCCTCGGCCTCGATCAGCGCCCTGAGGCTTGCCGCCTTCGCATCCCAGGAGTTCTGTCGCGCGAGCTCGGCGAGCCGGGCGAGATAGGCCGAATTGCCCGAGAGAGTGAGGGCGCGGTCCAGCGCGGCTGCGAACTCGGGTGCCGTACGGCCAATTATGACGACATCATACTTGAAGCACTCGTTGATAGGCGTGGCGACGATTGGTTTGCCGAGCGCCATGTACTCGAAAAGCTTGAGCGGCGATGTAGCAGCTGTCACGTCATTCAGACGAAATGGAAGCGTGAGGACGTCGAAGAAGACTGCTTGGGCTGGCAGGTCACTGTAATCGACCGGCTCCAGCACATGCAGATTCTCCGGCAAGACCGGGATCGTGGCGGGCGCGGCGAGCAAGACGGGCCCCAACATGACGAACCGATAGCCGGTCCGCATCCTCGCCACCTCTACCAGCAAGTCGATGTCGACCCAGGAGGCGAGCGCACCGAAAAAGCCTATGAGTGGCTTTCCATCGCAAACGATTCTTCGCAATCGCGCGGTCAGCCTAGCGGGGTCTCGCCCGACCGTGAAGTGCCGGACGTCCACTCCATTCGTTATGAGAGCATAGCCGGACCGTCGCAGCCCAGCGACTTCGGCATGAAGTTCATCCGCGGACGAGACGATCAAAGCAAGTCTTTCGTCCTCCAGAACCTGCCTGTGAAGGCGCTGGAAGCGGCTGTCGACCTCGCCATTGCTGATCGAGGTGTCGAGGCGGTCGAGATAATCGTAAATCAAGCGACCTCCCAAGTGCCGGACCTTCGCTGCGACACGCGCCAGCGACCTCACGTCGGTCGAAGCCACATAGACGTGGTTGCGACCGGCTGCAGCCAGTGCCTCGCGCCAATGGAGTGTAAGAATCACACCGCCTTCGGCTTTCGCCGCCGTGAACACGCGATCGTGGCCGTGCCCCGGGGACACGTACACGACGCGATATCCCTGGCGGACCAAGGCGCGAGCAAGGTGATGGGGCCGCTGCTGGTAGGGATACCGCCAGTCCAACGTTCCAATGAAAACTACGCAGGGAGCGCTTGTCGGCGGCATCAAAAGCGGCAGATGGCGCGCGGTGCATCTGCGCCATACTGGCGCCAAGATCGAGAACGCCATACGAAAGGCAGCAATCTTCAAGATGCGGCCTGGGCCGTGAGCCCGGACAGATCTTGCCGCAGCAGCGAGGGCAGGGCGCAGGCGCATGGCTCTACGGATCTCGGTATTGGATCGAGAAATCGCGCAGTAACTGGTGCAGGCTTCGCAAGCGCCAAGGCGAAACCGGGGTGGGGAGAGCGGGCGGTGTCGTGCGAGGTATGCGGCAGCTACACGCTCGCACCTGCTCTCCGCAGGAGATCGATCCGGAGTCGAGACCCAAGTGTTTGGCGCGCTCAGCCCTCCCTGCGGAATGCGGCCACGCGTGCGCCGTCGCACTCGCTGCAAGCGCGTCAGGGCGGTCCAAAGTGATTGACATAATGCACCCCTTCGTCCCTCGACTTCACGCCCCAGGCAAGGAAGTAACGTTCCCCCTCCGGCGTGGGGGTCTCCTCGAGAAAATGATCGAAATAGTCAGATTTTGCGCGAAGCCATTCCATGATCTGCTCATACAGGAACGGCGACGGGTGCATTCGGCGGTGCTCTTCCGACTGGGGCAGTCCCGGCTCGCTGACGTTGACCTGAAACAGGAAACGGCCATCGAGGCGGAGCTTTCTGAATAGCTCGTCGAACCACCAATCAGGATCTTCGGTGTGATCAATGACGTTGTGGCAAATCGCCAAGTCAACGCCTTCACGCAAGTTGGCGAGGTCTGCCCTTTCGCTCAAATAGGTGATGTCATGGCTGCGGCAACGCGAGAACAAGCGATCATATTGAGCATTCAGTGGGTCAAAGGCAACACGCTCGAAAGCGGAGATGTATTCGATCATGCCCAGAGGTCCGCAGCCGAGCTCCAGGACGCGCGATTGCAGAAATTCGGTTCGCGACCATCCCGTCCGGTAGAAGGTCGACACCATTGCGTGTTCCTGGTGCAGCGGAAAGAACTGCGGGGCGAGGTTGTTGTAACCCTCGAAAGCGACCCAGCGCCAGAATGCGAGCTCCCTGAGTTGAGCCTCGCGGTAGGGCGTGATCCCGACAAGCTCTCCCGCGAACATCCGCTCGATCTCCTGCAGCTCCTTCGGGTCGAGGTCGTTCCCCAGGGGATTGATCGAGCGGACCAGCTTGCCAGGCCCGCCTGGCTCCGCCGTCGCTCTGGCTCGCAGCATCTGTCCGCCATAGTCGATCGCCCACCGCGACAGAGCGACGAAGAAATCCACCTTTTCGGACAGATTAGCCGACATCGTCCAGCCCCCTGAAGCGATCGCACTTCTATTCTAGAAACGTTGGATCGAAAGCGCGCGCCTCACGGAAGCAGGCGAGATAGTTTTCCACCATGCGATCGGTCGAGTACGTGTCTCGTATGCGCTGACTGGCCTGCCTGGCTTCCTTCGAGACGTTGTCATAGGCCGATAGCACTTCACGCATGGCGGTGGCGAGTGCCTTTTCGAAGGCGTGCGAAGGGGCCTGCAAGACGCTCCACAAGCGCAAGTGGTCCATGGTTTCGAGCGGTTGGCCAAGCGACGGGATCAGCTTCACGGCGTGTGATAATGCCGCAATGTCCCTCGCGGAGCCGACGTCCGTTACGATGGCCGGAACCCCGCACATGGCAGCTTCGAGAAGGCTGATGCTCCAGCCCTCGACGATGGATGGCAGAACAAAGCAGTTGTGCTCCCGCAACAGCTTCATCACGTCGGTTCGATTGGCCCCTGCGACGATGTCCACTTTCGCAGTCAGCGCGAGCCT
>CAYWBX010000089.1:0-8665 GCA_964456015.1 uncultured Hyphomicrobiaceae bacterium
GCCCAGCCGCGGTCGGGATCGTCAGTCGCGCGTAAATAGTGCGAGATGAGCCGCAGCTTGCCTGTCCGCGACGGCGTGTAGACAAGATTGTCGAGCAGTTCGGCGAAGGCCTTCATGGTCGCAGGGTCCGCAAGGGCGCGTACGCGGGGGCGGCGTGCGTGCCGCAATCCTAGCACCTGGCGTTGAGACGGGCGCAGGCGCCGATCGACTTCGGCATCTTGCGCCCGCGCCTCACCGAAGCGCCTGGGGGACCGGCGCGAGATGGGGCTGGCGTCCGCCGGGCGCGGCGATCCGTTCCGTTGCATCGGGCGGGTAAGCAAGGCAAAGCCGGTCGGCAGTCAGTTGCCCGATGAGGACGAACCACGATGCGCAGACTGGTGGCGGCAGCCGGCTTCACGCTCTGGGCGCAGCCAGGGCTCTTCGCGCAGCCGGCGGCGGTAGCAGATCCGGCTCAGCTCGATTTCGGCCGGCGCGTCGCGTTGGTTTACTGCAGCGCCTGCCACGCCACCGGGGCGACAGACACGAGCCCGCACCGGATCGTCATTCCGTTCCGTGAGCTCTACCGCCGCCGGCCGATCGAGATGCTCGAGAAGGCGCGCGAGACCGGTGTCGTCCTCGGCCACGACGAGATGCCGCTCTTCGAGCTCGGTCCCGACAAGACGGCCGCGCTCCTCGCCTATATCGAAAGCCTTTGGCCGGCTTCGGAAAGACCCGCCGAGGCGCCGCCGCGCAAGCCGTGACGGGCTCGCGTAGCGCGGTCCGTGCTCTTTGCCCCAATCCCTCTGCCGCGGGGCGACATCGTGCCCGCGGTATCAGGGTTTGGTATTTTCGAGAGCCGGAAAGCCGGCGCGCATGTAGGCGATAATCCGCCAGATGTCCTCGCGCGACAGGCGGTCCTTATAGGCCGGCATGCCGGATTCGAACTGAGCGCCGCCGTCCGCGATCGTCCAGAGCAGATAGGGATCGACCGCGATCGGCCGCTGCACCATGTAGGCCAGCAGCGCCGGCGAGGGGGACACCGCGAGGGCCGCATCGCCGTCACCGAGGCCATCTTTGCCGTGGCAGCTTGCGCAGTTTTGGGCATAGAGCGCGCCGCCGGCGCGGACGGTCTCCTCGGTCTTGGGCACCGTCGAGGTCGCGCCCTCGTACTCGGCCGGCACGCCGAACTGCATGTAGGTGGTGTGCCGCAGCAGGCGTACCATCATGCCCTTCGGCATCCGCCCCGGACCCCACAGTTCTCGCACCATCCAGTCGGGCTGCCAGTAGTCGAAGGAGCGGGTCGGCGGGTTCGGCGCTTGCGCCAGCACAATCGGCCCGAACAGAGCAATGATCAGCGCGCCCGCCATGCCCGCTACACGTAGCCCGACGGCGGCCTTGCCCCGGGCGGATGACAAGCGCCGACAGATGCCGAGGGCGCTCATAGCGGATAGCTCGCCGGATCGACGCCGCAGGCCGTCAGGAACTTGCGCATCTGCACCACTTCGTCCTTCGGCAGATCGTGCGCGACGTAGTTGAAGGCTGCCGTGTGCCCGTTGAGGGTCACCCCGATGCGGTTGCCGGAGCGATGGTCAACCTCGGCACCGAGGCTTTTCAGCACGTGCACGACGTCGTCGAAGTCGATGTTGGCGCTGAGCGGGTGCGCAAACAACGCATGCAGCGTCTTTCTGTGGCGATGGTTCATGGGCAATCGTGGTCCTCTGACGCCTTGCTTGCCCGAGGATGGGCCGCGAATCCCGGTCGCAGGCATTGCTCAGGATCAAGGCCCGCGGCCGCCCGGAGGTCGGCGGAGCCGCGTCCTGCGCTGCGGCCCGCGTCAGCCGTGCGGGGCCACGAATGTCGGCGGCTTGCCGACGGTCATCAGGGCGTGATCGGCCGAGAACATGTCGGCATGGTGCAGGATGTGGCCGGCCGGCGAGTTCACGCGGAACGGCATCCGCGGCGAGTGCGACGTCACGGTCGCGACGATCTCGTGGGAGAAGCCCAGCTCCTTGAGCAGCATGCCGCCGACGACGCCGTGCGGAATTTCCTGCGAGAGCTTCGAGTAAGTGATTTCTCCCCCACGCCGCTCGTACATCAGCGGCTTGTCGACATCGTGCAGAATGAGGATCGGCACCAGCAGATCGTTGGCGAGCTCCGTCTTCCAATCGGTGCGCGCGCGGCGGGCGAGATCGACGCCGGCACGCGTGACCTCGTTCACATGCGCCATCAGCGGATAGTCGACCCCGGCGGTCCAGGGCATGTCTTCGAGCCGCTCGTAGGGACTTGCCGACCAGGTCGTCACCCAGGCCGTCACGATGTCCTCGGCAAGTTTCGGCGAGACGAGATCGAGGCCGAAGAGCCACTCCTCGACGGCCTTGCGCTTGGAATTCGAGGCGCGGTCGATCTTGTAGGGGTGCATGACGCGGTCGCTCCGGCAGGATCGGTCGATGAGTAAAGCTTTGGCGGCGATCATAGACCGGCCGGCGGTGCGGGACCATCCGCAGCTGCGGACCGGCGTCTTCGCGAGGCGTCAGCCTCTCTTCTCGACGAGTTCGAAGCGCACATCGTCGGGCCCGGCCAGGAAAGCGATGCGCGCGCCGGTCGCCATACGCAGCGGACCTTCCTTGAGGACGGCGCCGAGCGCCTGCAGCCGTGCCACATCCTTCTCGATATCGAGCGTGTCGAGTCCGAAGTGCTCGAGCCCGTAATGCACGTCGGCGTTGCCGGGCCCCAGCGTCTCGCCGGTGCGCGCGTTGGAGATGTTGACGCCGATGCCGCCGTCCTCGCTCAGGCAGCGGATGAAACGGTCGCCGCTCTCGCGGACGTCGTCGGCGACGATCTTGAAGTTGAACGCGTTGACCCACCAGTCGGCCGTGCGTTTCGGGTCCTTGGCCTTCAAGTGAATGTGATTGATGCGGAATGTCATCGGCTGCTCCCCGTGGCAGGAAAATCGTCTCGGATGCGGACCTCACTCCCCGGCACGGGACGCGCCGGTTGCGCCACCATCCGGCACCGCCGGCGCCCGCGAGCTCCGGCAGCCATCGTTTCAGGCGCCTACTGATCGAGCCAGACGCCGACGAGATCGTTGCCCTGGAAATGGCTTGGTGAGAAGTTCCAGCCCTTGATCTTCTTGTGGTGCACGATGATGCGCTGCCACCAGTTGACGTTGAGGTAGTAGTTCTCGGTCAGCAGGTGACGCTCGAAGTCCTGGACAAGCGCCTTGCGCTTGACAGGATCGAGCGTGCGCTGTTGCTGCTCCCAGAGATTGTCGAGCTTCGTGTCGCTGTGGCGTGCGTAGCTGTTCGGCGACTTGGCGTGACTGATGTAGGACTGGTGCTGCGCGGTCACCTCGTCCGCCGGCACCGTCACGGGATAGAGCGCCACCTCGAACTTGCCGTCAACCAAGTTGCCGAAGTATGGCGTCGTCTCAACCTGGCTATGCTCGACGGTGACGCCGATGCGCCGCCACTGGTCGATCAGGAATACGCCCATCGGCGTATAGGGCTCGTTCAGCGTGCGGTTGTGGAGCTTGAACTTGAGGTTCTCCTGGCCGGCCTCCTTGAGGAGTCGGCGCGCCTCGGCCCGCGACTTCTCGATGTCCCGCCAGAAGCCCGGGATCTTCTCAAGCTCGGAGGGTGGCAGTGCCATGTCGAAGCCCGGCCGCAGGAAGCCGCCGGTCGCCTTGACGAAGGTCACTTTCGAGAGCGATTCGTTGCCGTTCCAGCGGTCGATACCGAGGGACAAGGCGCGGCGCACGCGCGGGTCGTCGAACGGCTTCTGCTGGGTGTTGAAAATGATGATGTTGTTGGTCGCCCACGGTCCTTCGTGCAGGACGAGCTGGTCCTTCATGGAGGAGTTCATGAGCTGGTCGCGCTCGGCCGGCGTACGGCCGCGCCATTCGGCGTCGAACTGGCCGCCGAGGATGCCGGGCACCACGGCGTTGGTCTTGACGAACAGTGCCTTGTAGCCGTCGAGATAGGGCAGGCCGGCTCGGAAGTACTGATCGAACCGCTTGGCGGTCAGATGCGAGCCCTTGACGTACTCGACGAACTGGAAGGCGCCGGATCCGAGGATGTTCTGCTGGGGGAATTTCGGGTCCTGCTTGAGCTTCGCGGCGCTGAAGATGCAGTTGAAGGGCGAGGCGAGATTGTCGAGGAATGACGCGTTGACGCCCTTGATCTTGAATACCACGGTTGTCGGATCGGGCGTCTCGATGGCCGCGACGTCCTGCATCAGCGACTTGCGGATGGAGACGACGCCCTCGGGCGGGTTCTTGATGCGCTCATAGGACGCCTTCACATCCTCCGAGGTCAGCGGTGACCCGTCGTGGAACTTGACGTTGTCGTGCAGCTTGAAGGTGTAGGTCAGTCCGTCCGAAGAAATCTCCCAGCTCCTGGCGAGGTCGCCAGTGATCTTGCCGCCCTGGCTCGCGTCATAGCGGACCAGAAACGAATAGAACGGGCTCACCGGATGCAGCAGCGCAAAGGTCTGAGACGCGTGACAGTCGTAGTTCGGGGGCTCCGCCGTCACGGCGAAATTGAGAATGCCGCCGCGCTTCGGGGTCTGGGCCTCGAGCGGCGGGCAATAGGCGATGAGCGCGAGCGCGACGGCTGCGATCGCCGGACGTGGAGTCGGCATCGGGTATCCTCCCAAGGATGAATGACCTTTTTCTTTCAGTGTGGCCCGGGCGGGCCGTCGCCGCAACCCGCGTTGTGCGGGCGGCGGTGGCCGGGTTCGCGACCGGGATTGGCGCCGGGGCTCGCGGTCTCCGGGGGCGGCTCGCTCGACGCTCCCGCGGATGCTATCGTGTCGGCCGGGGACGAATCGACGAAACTGGACGGGTCGCAACCTTGCAGGGGCGCTTGAAATCGCCGGCCATCGGGAAGGTCCGCACGGCCGCGCTCCTTGCTGTGCTCGTCTGGGAAGCGGGCGGGTCGGGAGTGCCGGCTCGTGCCGCCGGCGAGATGGGCGAGCAACGCGCGCGGGAGGCGGCGGCCGCGCTCCATCGCGGGCAGGCGGAACGGGCAACCCAGCTCTACACCGAGGCGCTCGCCGACACGGGCCTTGCCAATAACCGGCGCGCGGCAATCCTGAATGATCGCGGCGTTGCCTTCGCGCGCATCAACCAGGCGCGTCCAGCGATCGACGACTTCAACCGGGCGGCGCAGCTCTCGCCCGAGACCGCCTCGATCTACAATAACCGCGGCAACGTGCTGCTCGCGCTCGGCTTCGTGCGGGAGGCGGTCAAGGACTTCGATCGTGCTCTGCTGCTTGCGCCCGGCTATGCCGCGGCCTACGCCAACAGGGCGACGGCCCTTGCACGGCTGGGCGAGAGCGATGCGGCGATCCGCGATTATTCGCAGGCCATCCGCCTCGCTCCGGGCAATCCGGCGGCGCTCAACGGCCGCGGACGGCTGCACTTGGCCCAGAGCCGACCCCATGCCGCGATGCGCGACTTTGGCCGCGCCATCGCAGCGGATGCGCGCTTTGCCGCCGCCTACCGAGGGCGGGCGGACGCCAAGATTGCGCTCGCGCGCTTCAACGAGGCCATCGAGGATCTGAGCCGGGCCGTCGCCTTCGAGGCAAACAACGTCGAAATCTACGTCCAGCGCGGCTATGCCTACCTCGCCGCCGGCAACGTGGCATCGGCCATCAAGGACTTCGCGCGCGCAGGCGAGATCAATGCCAGCTCGGGTGCGGCTGCCGAGGGACTTGCGCTCGCCAATGCCAAGGCCGAGGCCTACGACGAGGCGCTGAACGAGATCGCGCGCGCCCTCGAGATCGACCCGCGCTCCGCGCAGGCCTATGCCTACCGCGCGGTGATCTACAAATGGATGGGGCAGCGGGACGTGGCCGCCCGGGACCTCGAGAGGGCGATGAAGCTCGAGCCGGCACGGCCGGAGGTGCTGTGGGCCAAGGCCGAGCTCGCGGAGCCGCAGTCCAACGCGACCGAGCTCATCCAGGACTTGCGGAAGGCGCTTGCAGCGCGTCCGCTCCTGCGGGACGCGGCCGCCGCCCTCGATCGGCTCGGCGCCGCGGTCGGCGAAGAGACGGACGTGCGCGAGCTCTTTTTCGAGCGCTGGCGAGTCTATCGCCAGAACGGGGTCTATTATGCGGCTTCGCCGGAGCTGCCCAAGCTCGCCGTTCCGCTGGAGGTCATGGGCGACGGGATGCCGCGCATCCTTAGCTGGGATACGAAAAACGTTCCAATCCCGGGTTTTGGACTGCTGACATTTCAGGCGGGTCAGGTCGAAGGCGCAAACGGTCCGGAGGAGGTCGTCCATGCCGCGGTGATCGACCTCGCGGCGCGCAGCGTCGTCGCCATCGAGCCGACGCGGCAAGGCAGCCGCATTGCGACCTGGACGTGGGAGGAGACTACGCTCCTTGTCAAAAGCGTCGATGGGCATACGGAGGAATACGTCCTGCGCAGCCGGCCAAAGGAGGTGGCGCAGCCATCGGCCAGCCAGCAGCCGCGCCGTGTCACGAGCGAGCGTCCAACGGGATTGTTTGGTGCTCCGCCGAGCTGGGCGCCCTGGGCGTGGGGCAGCGGCACGGCCGGCGGAGGCAGCGGCGGGAGCAACCGGCCGCGCCCGCAGCAGCAGCCGAAGTCGCTCTTTGACCTGTTGTTCAAGAACTGACGTCGGCGAGAGCCTCGGCGAAGCCCCCGACGGGTCCGCGCTGCCGCCCTTGCCTCGCGCCGCAATAGCCAGTAGGGGGAGCGGACGCCGCGTCGCCCTGAACTGGCGATGCTCCCGCCGTGAGACCCGATGCCTGCTTCCGCACTCATGAATGTGATGGTTGGCGCCGTCCGCAAGGCCGGTCGGTCGCTGGCGCGCGATTACGGCGAGGTGGCGCAGCTGCAGGTCTCTATCAAGGGACCCGGCGATTTTGTCTCCGCCGCCGACATGCGCGCCGAGGAGATCCTCTACCGGGAACTCGCGCGCGCGCGGCAGGGCTACGGCTTCCTGATGGAGGAGCGCGGGCTCGTCGAAGGGCCCGACAAATCCCATCGTTGGATCGTCGATCCGCTCGACGGGACGACGAACTTCCTGCACAGCATCCCGCATTTCGCCATCTCCGTCGCGCTCGAGCGCGAGGGCGAGATCGTGGCCGGCGTGCTCTACAATCCGGCGCTCGATGAGCTCTATACGGCCGAGAAGGGGAAGGGGGCCTTTCTCAACGATCGGCGCTTGCGCGTCGCCAGCCGGCGGACGCTGGCTGAAGCGGTCGTCGCGCTCGGCATCCCGCCGCGCAACCGGGTCGCGAGCCACAAGCGGTTTCTGACCGAGTGCGAGGCGGCGATCCGGGAGACCGCCGGGGTGCGCAGCACGGGGGCCGCCGCGCTCGACCTCGCCTGGACGGCCGCGGGCCGGCTCGACGGGTATGCGGAGCACGGCCTCAAGGCCTGGGACATCGCGGCCGGCATCATCATCGTCCGCGAGGCGGGCGGTATCGTCACCGATACGGACGGCGGCGACCGAATGCTCGAGACTGGTGGGGTCGTCGCCGGCAACGGGGCCATTCAGAAGCTTCTTCTTGGCCTGGTGAAAGGCTAGAAGCAGCGGCGGTCGGGAGGCTAGATCGCCCTTTCCCGCAGTTGTCCTTTCGCCCCTCCGTCTGGCGGCGCGGGCGGCCTGGCGAGACGGCGCCGGAGGCGCCGTCGCCGAGCGGAAGCAGGTGTTGTGATGCCACAGTCCGCCGGTAATGTCGGTTGTGCGGATCACGGAGATAACTGATGGCCAAGGTGCGGCAGGCAGACAGCGGGGCGGTGCGGCTGCACCGTGTCATGAACACGCCGGGTCCGTTCCTGCGCGGGATGCTCGTCTTCCTTGCCCTCGTCGGCTTCATCGTCGCCATCGTCTGGCCGCATCTCGTGACGGCGTTCTGGACCAATCCGCTGCTCAACGGGCTGATCGTCGGGGTGCTGGTGGTCGGCATCGTGCGCGCCTTCGGTCAGGTCGTGCGCCTTTATCCGGAGATCCGGTGGGTCAATGCGTTCCGCATTGCCGATCCCGGCCTTGCGATCGAGCACAAGCCGGTGCTGCTCGCGCCGATGGCGACGATGCTGCGCGATAGGCGCGGACAGATTTCGTTGTCGGCCTCGTCGATGCGTTCGCTCATGGACTCGCTCGGCGGCAGGCTCGATGAATCCCGCGACACGGGGCGCTATCTCGTGGGTCTCTTGGTGTTCCTCGGGCTGCTCGGCACGTTCTGGGGTCTTCTCGACACGATGCAGTCGGTCGGGCGTGCGATCAATGCGCTCGACACCAAGCAGCAGGACACGCTCCTCGTGTTCGAGGAGCTCAAGCAGAATCTGGCGGCCCCGCTTAAGGGCATGGGGACGGCGTTCTCGTCATCGCTGATGGGCCTTGCGGGCTCTCTCGTGCTCGGTTTTCTCGACCTACAGACGAGCCACGCCCACAACCGGTTCTACAACGAGCTTGAGGAATGGCTGTCCGGGATCACCGAGCTGACGCCCGGCAGCGACGCCACCAGCGACCAGATCAACCGGCATCTCGCGGCGGTGCTCTACGACGTGCAGCGGGCGATCGAGGAGCTCAATGTCCGTCTCGCCGCGACTGGCGCGCCGGGTACGGCGGGAGGCGGCGACTCCGTCCGCGAGCTGGCGCAGGGCGTCAACCAGATCATCAACCAGATGCGCGCCGAGCAGAAGGTGGTGCGCGAA
>CAYWBX010000090.1:0-8478 GCA_964456015.1 uncultured Hyphomicrobiaceae bacterium
TATCGTCACCAGCGGCGGCGCCGCGCCGCGGATCGGAATCGTCTCGACGGGCAAAAGCTACCTCGACGTGCGCGCGGCGCTTGACGAGCTTGGCATCGACGAGGTTCGGGCGAACGAGCTGGGCCTCCGGCTCTACAAGGTCGGTATGTCCTGGCCGCTTGAGCCGCAAGGGCTGTTGAAATTCGCACATGGCCTCGATCTGATCATCGTCGTCGAGGAGAAGCGCTCGCTCATCGAGACGCAGATCAAGGAGCAGCTCTATCATCTGCCCGAGCGGCCGGTCGTGATCGGCAAGCGCGATGAGAGCGATAACAAGAGCACATGGCTCTTTCCTGCCATGGGTGCGCTCGATCCGGCCGACATCGCTGTTGCGGTCGGCGAGCGTCTGATCCGGTTTCAGATCGGCGGCGAGGACATCAAGGCCCGCGTCAGCGCTCTGAAACAGATGAAGGGCAATAAGCCCCAGACCGCCGAGGCGGCGGTTCGCGTCCCCTATTTCTGCCCGGGCTGCCCGCACAATACCTCGACCGTCGTGCCTGACGGCGCCCGCGCTTATGCCGGCATCGGCTGCCACTACATGGCGCAATGGATGGAGCGCAACACCGAGGGCTGGACGGCCATGGGAGGTGAGGGCGCCAACTGGATCGGAGAGGCGCCCTTCTCGAAGCGCCGTCATGTCTTCCAGAATCTCGGTGACGGCACCTACTTGCACTCGGGGAGCTTGGCGATCCGGGCATCGGTCGCAGCCGGCGTCAACGTCACCTACAAGATCCTTTACAACGACGCGGTCGCCATGACCGGCGGCCAGTCGCTCGACGGCGGCGCCACCGTAGGCCAGATCGCGGCGCAGGTGCTCGGCGAAGGCGTCAAGAAGCTCGTCGTCGTCACCGACGAGCCGCACAAGTATCCGTCGGGCTTCCTGCCGGCAGGGGTGGAGGTCTACCACCGTCGCGATCTGCAGGCGGTCCAGATCGAGCTCTCGAAGATCGACGGCGTCACGGCGCTGATCTATGACCAGACCTGCGCCGCCGAGAAGCGGCGTCGGCGCAAGCGCGGCACTTTCCCCGATCCGGTGAAACGCGCCTTCATCAACCCGGCGGTGTGCGAAGGCTGCGGCGATTGCGGCCAGAAATCGAACTGCGTCGCCATTGTGCCGCTCGAGACGGAGCTCGGCACCAAGCGCGCCATCGACCAGTCAACCTGCAACAAGGACTTTTCCTGCATCAATGGTTTCTGCCCGAGCTTCGTCACCGTGCACGGCGCTGTCCCCAGGAAGCAGGAAGGCCTTGCGACGCAGGGCAACATCGCCGCCATGCTGGCGAGCCTGCCGGAACCGGCGCTGCCCGCGATCGACAAACCTTATTCCATGCTGGTGACGGGGGTCGGCGGCACCGGCGTCGTGACCATCTCCGCCGTGCTGGGCCAGGCGGCATACCTCGACGGCAAGGGGTTCGGCTCCATCGACATGACCGGCCTCGCCCAAAAGGGCGGCGCCGTTGCCTGCCACATGAAGGTGGCGAAGCGCTCGGAGGACATCCACGCCATCCGGGTCGGCACCGGTAATTGCGACCTCGTCATCGGCTGCGACCTCGTCGTGACGGCGTCCAACAAGGTCCTCGACACCATCCGGCCCGACCATACGACGGTGGTGCTCTCGACCTACGAGATGCCGGTCGCCGACTTCGCGCGCCAGCCCGACCTGCGCCTGCCTGCAAGCGAGCTGCGCCGGGCCATCGAGGAGCGCGTGCGCAAAGGCCCGCTCTATGCGCTCGATGCGCACGAGTACGCCGTGAAGCTATTCGGCGACTCCATCGCGTCCAACATGTTCATGCTGGGCTACGCCTTCCAGAAGGGCGCTGTCCCGGTCACCGCGGTATCGATCGAGCGCGCCATCGAGCTCAACGGTGCGGCCATCGAGATGAACCGGAACGCGTTCCGCTTTGGTCGCTTGGCCGCTCACGATGCCAAGGCGCTCGAGCGTATCGTGAAGCCAACGCAGCCGAAGCCGTTGGCGTCGCTCGAGGAGATCGTGGCGCTGCGCGCGCGCAACCTCGAGGCTTATCAGGATGCGGCGCTCGCCAAGCGCTTCACGGACCAGGTCGAGCGCATTCGCCGGCTGGAAGCTGAGCGCACGCCGGGGCGCACGGGCCTAGCCGCGGCGGTTGCCCGCGGCTACTACAAGCTTCTTGCCTACAAAGACGAGTACGAGGTGGCGCGTCTTTACACAGACGGCCGGTTTGAGCAGGCGCTCAAGGAGAATTTCGACGGCAACCACCGGCTCGAGTTTCATCTGGCACCCCCGCTGCTCTCCTGGTGGCGGAAGGACAAGGTCACCGGCCACCCGCGCAAGATGAGCTTTGGCGCCTGGATGCTGCCGGTCTTCCGCGTCCTTGCCAAGGGCAAGCGCCTGCGCGGCACCAAATTCGACGTCTTTGGGTATACGGCCGAGCGCCGCCTCGAGCGGCAGATGATCATCGACTACGAGATCCTGCTGGCCGAGATCGAGCGTCGGCTTGCCCCCGAGACGCATCGGACCGCCGTCGCGCTCGCCGCGCTGCCGGAGGACGTCAAGGGCTTCGGCCACGTCAAGCTCGCCAACTACGAGAAGGCGCGCAAGAAGCAGGAGGCGCTCCTCGCCATGCTGCGTGACCCGAAGCCTGCGGCGACATTGAAGGCGGCGGAATAGCGGGTCACGGCGCCGTCAGAATGTTTGCTGAGCGCGCTGACGCGTGCACGAAAAATGTCGCGGCGGCGATGCGGACATCGGGCCTGCTCGCGGGCTCACCGGGGAGAGATCTGATACATGGGCAAGCCGGTGACGCCGCTGCTCGTCGTTGACTGCGTTGCAGTCGATCCCAAAGGTCGGGTGCTGCTTATCCGGCGCGGAAACCCGCCGTTCAAGGGCAGCTACGCGCTGCCGGGCGGCTTCGTCGATGTCGGCGAGCGCGTCGAGGACGCCTGCCGCCGGGAGCTGATGGAGGAGACCGGCGTCCGGGCCGGTAAGCTCACCTTGATCGGAGTTTACTCAGATCCGAAGCGCGATCCACGCGGACACTCGGTTGCGGTCGCCTTCCTCACGCGCGTGCGAGCGGTTGTGCCGATCGCCGGCGACGATGCCGCCGCGGCGGAATGGGTCGAGAACTGGCGGCGCGCGGAGTTGGCGTTCGACCACAAGGACATCCTGCGCGACGCCGCGCGGCTCATCGCGAAGGCTTGAGCCAGGGTCGCCCTGCGCTGCGCGAGCGCCTCAGATCGCGAAGGATTTCGCGGGCCGCATTGTGTCCCGGCACCCCGGTCACGCCGCCGCCCGGATGCGCGCTCGAGCCGCACAGGTAAAGGCCTTCGATCGGCATTCGGTAGTCGGCGTGCCCCAGGACCGGCCGTGTCGAGAAGAGCTGGTCGAGACCGAGCTGACCGTGGAAGATGTCACCGTCGACGAGCCCGAACCTCTCTTCAAGGTCGAGCGGCGAGAGCACCTGCCGCGCGATGACGGACGCACGGAAATTGGGGGCGTGCTTGCCAACGGTGTCGATGACGATATCGGCAAAGCGCGCCTTCTCAGTCGGATCAGACCAGCTTCGTCCGGCAGGCAGATGCGGAGCGACATGCTGCACGAACAGGCTCGCCACGTGCCGACCCGCCGGTGCGAGCGTTTCATCGAGCGTCGAGGGGATCAGAATCTCGACAACCGGCTCCCGCGACCAGCCATGTTGACGGGCGTCGAGATACGCCTGCTCGAGGTACTTGAGCGTCGGACCGATGACGATCCCGGATGCGTGATGATCCTGCGGGGCTTTTCCCGGCCGGCACAAGAAATCGGGCAGCTCGCCGAGCGCCACATTCATGCGGAATGTTCCCGAGCCCGTGCGAATGCCGAGGAACCTCCGGCGCACGTCCTCGGGGACCGCTTCGGGCGGCACGAGATCGCGGAAGAGGAGCTTTGCTCCAACCGCCGACACGACGCACCGCGCTGCGATCGTCTCCCCGCTCGCTATCCTGACGCCAGCCGCTGCCCCGCCACGGACCACGATCTCGGCGACCGGCGCATTGGTGCGGACGATTGCGCCGGCGGCCCGCGCCGCGTGCTCGATCGCTTGCGAGATGGCGCCCATGCCCCCGACCGCATGGCCCCAGACGCCCGTCTTGCCGTTGACCTCGCCGAAGCAATGATGGAGCAGCACGTAGGCCGTCCCCGGGGTCCAGGGCGAGGTGTAGGCGCCGACGATGCCGTCGAAGGCGAACGCGGCCTGTACGACCTCGCTATCGAACCATCGGCTAAGGTAGTCGGCCGCACTTTTCGTGAAGAGGTCGACGATGAGGCGCTGGTCGTCGAGACCGAGACCAAGCAGCCGCTTGCCGAGCCCGGCGTGGCGCACGAGTTCTGCGAGCCCTCCGCCGGCATTCGGCGGCGTGCGCAAGATCAGCTCGCGCAGAATTTGCGCCGCGCGCTCGATTTCGGCCTCGTATCCCGGCAGTCGCTCGGCGTCGCGCGCGGAGAACTCTCGTATGGCCGCCTGGCGCCGCTGGAGCCCGTAAGGGAGGACGAGACCCCGCCGCGCGTCGACCGGCCAGAAGTTCGCGACGGGACGCTCGACGATGCGCAGGCCGTATCGCGCAAGCTCAAGGTCGCGGATCACCTTGGGATTGAGCAGGCTGACGGCGTAGCTCGCGACCGAATTGCGAAAGCCCGGGTGGAACTCCTCGGTGATCGCCGCCCCGCCTGCCACGGGGTTCTTTTCGAGGACAATGACATCGAGGCCGGCCCTGGCGAGATAGGCGGCGCACACGAGACCGTTGTGACCGCCGCCCACGATGGCCACGTCGCATTGCGTCGATGACATCCTTCTGCGCCTCGCATTCCGGCGGCCCATCACGGCGTCCGCCGGAGGTGCCGTCCGGGCCACTCTGCTTCGGTGCCTAAGTTTTGGGCACCCGTGTTTGCAGAGCAAGAAAAGCCCTTCTCCTTGCGGAGAAGGGCCTCTTTCCCGTGGCCCTCTGCCTGACCCCCGCGTCAGGAGCGTCATCGGGTCTCGGCGTCGCCGGGATCAGCCTTATGCCACGGTCCTCGCCGTCGCACTATCTGTTTTCCTCCGAATGCCCTTTACGCCCGGCTTCCGTTGAAACCAAAATGCGTGCCGGTCATCGACATGGTCGCTGCCCCCGCAAGATCCGCCCCTCCTGGAGCAACCTGATGAGCAAGCCCGTTCTCCTGTCGACCGGCTACATGATGCCGCTCGTCGTCGATCAGCTCGAGGCTGTCTTCGAGGCGCACTGGCTGCACAAGGCCCCGGATGCCGGTAAGCTCATCGCCGAGATCGGTCCGCGGGTGGAGGCCATTTGCACCGGCGCCCACACGGCGGTGCGCACGACCGAGGCCATGATGGCGGCCATGCCGCGGCTCAAGGTGATCGGCAACTTCGGGGTCGGCTATGACTCGATTGATGTTGCGGCGGCAGCGCGGCGCGGCATCGTCATCACCAACACACCCGACGTGCTCAACGAAGAGGTGGCTGACACCGCGGTCGGGCTGCTCATCGCGACGGTACGGGAGTTCTACCAGGCCGAATCCTACCTCCGCGCCGGACGATGGGCGAAGGAGGGCGACTATCGGCTGACACCCGCCAGTCTCAGGGATCGCCGCGTCGGCATGATCGGCTATGGCCGCATCGGCAAGGCCATCGGTCGCCGCCTCGAGGCGTTCGGTGTTCCATTGGCCTACTTCGGCCGCAAGCGGCAGGCGGAAGTCCCGCACCCCTTCTATGACGATCTCGTCGCCATGGCCCGCGACGTCGACACCTTGATCGCCATCCTCCCGGGCGGCCCGGCGACCGAGAAGATCGTCAACGCCGAGGTCTTCAAGGCGCTCGGTCCGCGCGGCATCTTCATCAACATGGCGCGCGGTTCCATCTGCGACGAGGCGGCGCTCAAGGACGCGCTGCGCTCGGGCACGATCCTCGCCGCCGGTCTCGATGTCTATGTCAACGAGCCCCGCATCGATCCCGATCTGATGACGGTTCCGAATCTCACCATGCTGCCGCACGTCGGCTCGGCCTCGCAGCTGACCCGCAACGGCATGGGCCAGCTCATGGTCGACAACCTGAAGGCTTTCGCGGCCGGAAAGCCGCCGTTGACCCCGGTCCCCGAGACGCCGTTCAAGGGCTGGTAGCTCCCTGATCGGCCGCGAGCCGGCAGTCCGCCCCACCCCCTGCGCTGGCGGTGCAGCGTGCCGTGTGGCAGCGAGCAGAAAGAGCGGGCGATGCTGCGCCAGACGGGCGAGCGCAAGCGTCCTTTGGCGTTGCCGTAGCGGGCAGCCCACCTGTAGCGTCCTGCCGATCGCCGCATGATCCAGGGAGGCTCGCATGGTCCATCAGCGCTTTCGCAAGTACAACACCCGCGACATCTATCCCGGCCAGTCGCTCGACAACGATCTGGCCATGGCTGTGCGGGTCGGCAATCGCATATGGCTGCGGGGGCAGACGGGCCTCGACCTCGAGGGCAATTTCATCGGCGAGGGCGATGCCGCGGCCCAGGCCGAGAACGCCATGGCGTGCGTCAAGGTGCTGCTCGAGGAAGCCGGCTCCGAACTCAGTCACATCGTCAAGACGACCATCTACCTGACCGACCGACAACATCGCGAGCCGGTCTATCGCGTCGTCGGGCGCTGGCTGAAGGGCGTCTACCCCTGCCAGACGGGATTGATCGTGGCCGGTCTCGCCAAACCCGAGATGCTGATGGAGATCGATGTCGAGGCCGTGATCCCCTGACCTCGATCGAACGTCCGGCGGACGGCGGCCTCTCCGGTCGGCGCGGCGGCGGACGAAGGCGCTCCGATCCGGTCGTTGGCCGGGAATCACAGCGCACCACTGGCGCTTGGCGGCGCAATGAGGGATGCTCCCATCTGCAACCGGCACACCGAGAGGCCGGGCAAAGGGAGGACTTCATGCGACGCGCATATGACGTGCGGGCGGTCGTCGCCTGTTTGGCGACGATTGCAATTGGGTTGCTTGCGGCAACGGGGGCTCGGGCACAAGAGCAATGGCCCTCCAAACCGGTTCGGTTCGTTGTCAACTTCGCGCCTGGCGGCAGCACCGACAATGCCGCGCGGCCGTTCGCCGACAGGCTCAGCAAGGCGCTCAACCAACAGTTCGTCATCGAGAACAGGGCCGGCGCCTCGGGCGCCATCGGCGTGGAGGCGGTCGCGCGCTCGCAGCCCGACGGCTATACGTTCCTGGTGACCGGGTCGCCGGTGGTGACGGTCATCCCGCAGGCTCGGAAGGTCAACTGGGACCCGTTCAAGGACCTTCAGCCGGTGGCGCATATCACCGACTACATGCTGCCGATCTGTGTCAACCCGTCGCTGCCGGTCAACTCCATTGCAGAACTCAAGGCCTATGCGCAGGCCAATCCCGGCAAACTCAACTGCGGCTCGGCGGGGCTCGGCACCTTCACGCATCTGATCTGCGAGACGCTGAAGCGCATCGCCGGCATCGACAATCTGCATGTTCCCTACCGGGGTGGCGCGGATGCCTTGAACGACTTTCTCGCTGGCACGATGCAGATTCACTCAGAGCCGAACGTCTTGCCGCACGTGAAGGCCGGAAAGGCCAAGCTCCTCGCCATCGCCGATCGCGAGCGGCATCCGGATTTTCCGAACGTGCCGCTCATCTCGGAACTTTATCCAGGGATCGCGATCGTCGGCTGGTTTGGAGTTTTCGCGCCGGCCGGCACGCCGCAACCCATCATCGAGCGTCTGCATGCCGAGATCAACAAGATCGCCGCCTTGCCCGAGATCAAGTCTCACTTCCTTGCGCTCGCCCAGCGTGCGGTGACGCGATCGACGAAGCAGTTCGCGGATCTCCATAAGGCGGACTTCGAGTACTATGGCAAGCTCGTGAGGGAGCTCGGCATCAAGCTCGACTGAGGGATTGCGCAAGCGCACGCCCGCGGGCTGAGCGCGCGTTCGCGCGAGCGCATGACGCGAAACTCATTGCCGGCCCGGAACCGTCAAGGCGAGTACCGCGCCGGCATCTGGAATGGAGTCCAGGCGCCAGACGGCCTCAATCAGGGGCTCGACATCATGTCCGGCGCACCAGCCGGCCGCAAGCGTACGCAGCTTCGTTTCGAGCTCTCCGTCGCTGAGCGGGCGGGCGAGGCTGCCGCGCGCGGCCGCGATGTCGATGGTGCGGCTGGCGCCATCCGTCCGCCACACGCGCAGGGACGCACCGGCAACGTCGATGGTGGGATCGCGCTCCACCTCGACCTTCGCGCGCAAGGCAAGCACGGCCGGATCGCGCACGCAGGCATCGGTGTATTGCGCGAGGCCGGCCTCCCCGTAAATGAGCGCGGCGGCGACGCTGTGCTGCGCGCTGACCTGGGCTTCGCGCCCGGTGGTGACCCCGGGGCGGTCGGCGCGAGCTGCGAGCAGCGGATGGCCGCGCACGACGATTCGCTCGATGTCGTCGGGCGAGAACCCCGCAT
>CAYWBX010000091.1:0-312 GCA_964456015.1 uncultured Hyphomicrobiaceae bacterium
CCGACGTGGTTCTCGACACGGCGAAGCCCGTCAACCGGCCGCGCAATCGCTACCAGCGCCCGGCGCAGGACGACGGCTGGTTCAACGTCTCGAAGAAGATTGGCCTCAAGTTCCGCTGGCTGGGAGGGAATGGCGCCGGCGAGCCCAATCAGAGCGGCGAGCCCGCCATTCCCATTCGTGGCGTGCGCAACGACGTGCCGGTCAGTTTCGAAAAGGGAGGCGCGGTGCCGGGCGACCGAATCGTCGGGGTTCTGATGCCCGGCGAGGGAATCAGGATCTTTCAGATTCACTCGCCGCGCCTCAAGGAGTTCG